>NZ_RWIL01000142.1:0-2826 GCF_009764635.1 Pseudomonas sp. PB103
ATCATTGTGCTGCAGGGATACATTGGGTTTCAGGGAATCATTGTGCTGCAGGGATACATTGGGTTTCAGGGAATCATTGTGCTGCAGGGATACATTGGGTTTCAGGGAATCATTGTGCTGCAGGGATTCATTGTGTTTCAGGGATTCATTGTGTTTCAGGGATTCATTGTGTTTCAGGGAATCATTGTGCTGCAGGGAATCATTGTGCTGCAGGGATACATTGGGTTTCAGGGAATCATTGTGCTGCAGGGATTCATTGTGTTTCAGGGATTCATTGTGTTTCAGGGATTCATTGTGCTGCAGGGAATCATTGTGTTTCAGGGATTCATTGTGGCGAGGGGATTTATCCCCGATGGGCTACGCAGTAGCCCCAAAATAATCCAACGCGGTGCCTCATGTAGTCCCCGTTGTCTGATCTTGGGGCTACTGCGTAGCCCACCGGGGATAAATCCCCTCGCCACAGGACCCGGTCACCCCGAGGGGGGAGTCGGGCAGGTTATTTTGTGGTGAATTTCAGTATCACGCTGTGGGCATAGGTCTGCCCCGGATCGAGGCGGGTGCTCGGGAAGTTCGGCTGATTCGGTGAATCCGGATAGTGCTGAGTCTCCAGGGTAAACGCGCCCCAGTGCGGATACACCTTGCCACCCTTGCCCTTGACCGTGCCGTCGAGGAAGTTGCTGGTATAGAACTGCACGCCCGGTTCCGTGGTGAACAACTGCAGCACGCGACCGGACTGCGGATCACTCACCTCAGTAGCAACTTTGCCGATATCGCCCTTGGTATCCAGCGCCCAGTTGAAATCAAATCCACCCTGTTTCGGTTCAGCGAATTTCAGCTGCTCATGATCAGCCTTGATATGCGTGCCAATCGCCGTCGGTTTGCTGAAGTCCATCGGTGTCCCGGCCACTGGCGCCAATTCACCGGTCGGGATCAGTTTGGCCGTCACCGGCGTGTAATGGCTGGCATACAGGGTCGCGACCTGTTTGAGGATGTCGCCATTGCCGGCGCCGGCGAGGTTGAAGTAGCTGTGGTTGGTCAGGTTGAGCACCGTCGGTTTGTCGGTGTTGGCTTTGTAGTCGATGCGCAGTTCGTTGTTGTCGGTGAGGCGATAGGTGACTTCGGTGGTGAGATTGCCGGGGAAACCCATTTCGCCGTCTGCCGACAGATAGGTGAGGGTCACGCCGACGGAATCCTTGTCCTTGGTTTCCTGCGCTTTCCAGACCTTTTTGTCGAAGCCCAGCGTGCCGCCGTGCAGCGCATTGGTCTTGTCGTTCTGCGGCACTTGATAGCGCTTGCCGTCGAGTTCGAACGCACCCTCGGCCAGGCGATTGCCGAAGCGGCCGATGGTTGCGCCGAAGTACGCAGTGCCTTTCTGATAGCCCTGCACATCATCGAAACCGAGCACCACGTCGTCGAACTTGCCGTGCTTGTCGGCGACTTTCAGCGATTGCAGGGTCGCGCCGTAGGTGATGACGGTGGCTTGCATGCCATGGCTGTTGCGCAGGATGTATTGCTCGACGGGCGTGCCGTCATTGGTTTTGCCGAAGGCTTTGCGTTCGGCGGTCAGGCCGGCCGCGTTGGCTGATAGGGTGGCGATCATCAGGGACAGTCCGAGGCCGGAGAGCAGGTGACGTGATTGAAGCATGGTTGACCTTCCTTCTTGTTGTTGTTTTCAAAAACGGTGCGATCCCGTGTAGGAGCTGCCGCAGGATGCGATCTTTTGATCTGGCTTTTAAAAATCAAAGTCAAAAGATCGCAGCCTGCGGCAGCTCCTACATGGTAACTAGTCATGCTATTTGTGGGTGCAGTGGAGATTTATAGCTGATGAATCGTTTATTTCAACAATAAAGACTGACTAAATGATCTGAGGGGAGTCGCCGGAAGTCGGCTGATTGCCCGCCACACTGCACTTTTTCGCAATCGGTGGCTCTATCCATGGCCAAGGATGCGGTGACTCCCGCCGCACAGGAATGTCCCTGTTCGAGAATTCATGCCCAGAGCTTTTGACCTGATCACTGCGTTTGTCCGTCGCCCGTGCCTGTTGCTCGCCTGTTTGTCGTCGCTGTTGTTCAGCGGTTGCAGCCATCAGGACGGCAACGGTTTCTTCAACCAGATGCGTGAGGGCAAACCGCAGGAATTCTTGCAGACCAGCGTCGACCGCATGGCCACCCTGGCGATGCGCGACAACCTCAACAGTCTTTACCGCTTGCAGGCCAAGCTGTATTTGCGCAACCCGGACGAGTTGCGCAAGTCAGGTTTTCTCAACATCCATGCCGCCGTGAAACAGGTGCGGCTGGCCGTCGAGCAGCAACAGCCGCTGCCGGTGCTGGGCGGGCGCAAGGACCTCGCAGCGCTCAGCTATGCAATGAGCCCGGAGTTTCTCGGTGATCGTGTCGGCGCGTTCATCTATGCCATCGGCAGCATGCTGGTCACCGCCCACGGCAATCGCACCGAGTTCTACATGACCGATGCGATCAATCCGACGTTCGTGCACAACGCCGCACGCAATATCGAAAAAGCCACATGGATTTTGTCCCAGCGGCAGAACACCGCCGGCCAGCCGCTGCTGTTTTCCAACGAGATCTCGGAGGAGGGCAGCAACCTGAGCTTCGCCACCGAGTTCGGCAAAATCGTCGCGCGCCTGGACCTGATCACGCAGATGCTCGATGAGCGTTACCGGCGCATAGGCCTCAACTACGCGCAGAGCCTGCTGTTCCTGAATTTCTTGCCGGTGCAGTAACCATCCGCGATGGTCTGCAAACATCTTTCCCCTGTAGGAGCTGCCGAAGGCTGCGATCTTTTGATCTTGCTGTTTATAAGGTCAAA
>NZ_RWIL01000143.1:0-3255 GCF_009764635.1 Pseudomonas sp. PB103
TGCTTTCGCAATTGGGGTTTCGGAATTTAATCTTGACGATGACCTACTCTCACATGGGGAAACCCCACACTACCATCGGCGATGCATCGTTTCACTGCTGAGTTCGGGATGGGATCAGGTGGTTCCAACGCTCTATGGTCGTCAAGAAATTCGGGTACTGAGTCGTGACCAGATGGCCTCGCTTCAGCAAATTGGGTATGTGACAGCTTTCGGTGTTTTGTGAACATCGAACTTTCGGTTCGTTTCGTCTTCACACACCGCAATCTGGCCTTTCGACTCAAATTGCTTGGGTGTTATATGGTCAAGCCTCACGGGCAATTAGTATTGGTTAGCTCAACGCCTCACAGCGCTTACACACCCAACCTATCAACGTCGTAGTCTTCGACGGCCCTTCAGGGAACTCAAGGTTCCAGTGAGATCTCATCTTGAGGCTAGTTTCCCGCTTAGATGCTTTCAGCGGTTATCTATTCCGAACATAGCTACCCGGCAATGCCACTGGCGTGACAACCGGAACACCAGAGGTTCGTCCACTCCGGTCCTCTCGTACTAGGAGCAGCCCCTCTCAAATCTCAAACGTCCACGGCAGATAGGGACCGAACTGTCTCACGACGTTCTAAACCCAGCTCGCGTACCACTTTAAATGGCGAACAGCCATACCCTTGGGACCGGCTTCAGCCCCAGGATGTGATGAGCCGACATCGAGGTGCCAAACACCGCCGTCGATATGAACTCTTGGGCGGTATCAGCCTGTTATCCCCGGAGTACCTTTTATCCGTTGAGCGATGGCCCTTCCATACAGAACCACCGGATCACTAAGACCTACTTTCGTACCTGCTCGACGTGTCTGTCTCGCAGTCAAGCGCGCTTTTGCCTTTATACTCTACGACCGATTTCCGACCGGTCTGAGCGCACCTTCGTACTCCTCCGTTACTCTTTAGGAGGAGACCGCCCCAGTCAAACTACCCACCATACACTGTCCTCGATCCGGATAACGGACCTGAGTTAGAACCTCAAAGTTGCCAGGGTGGTATTTCAAGGTTGGCTCCACGCAGACTGGCGTCCACGCTTCAAAGCCTCCCACCTATCCTACACAAGCAAATTCAAAGTCCAGTGCAAAGCTATAGTAAAGGTTCACGGGGTCTTTCCGTCTAGCCGCGGATACACTGCATCTTCACAGCGATTTCAATTTCACTGAGTCTCGGGTGGAGACAGCGCCGCCATCGTTACGCCATTCGTGCAGGTCGGAACTTACCCGACAAGGAATTTCGCTACCTTAGGACCGTTATAGTTACGGCCGCCGTTTACCGGGGCTTCGATCAAGAGCTTCGCGTTAGCTAACCCCATCAATTAACCTTCCGGCACCGGGCAGGCGTCACACCCTATACGTCCACTTTCGTGTTTGCAGAGTGCTGTGTTTTTAATAAACAGTCGCAGCGGCCTGGTATCTTCGACCGGCATGAGCTTACGGAGCAAGTCCTTCACCCTCACCGGCGCACCTTCTCCCGAAGTTACGGTGCCATTTTGCCTAGTTCCTTCACCCGAGTTCTCTCAAGCGCCTTGGTATTCTCTACCCAACCACCTGTGTCGGTTTGGGGTACGGTTCCTGGTTACCTGAAGCTTAGAAGCTTTTCTTGGAAGCATGGCATCAACCACTTCGTGTTCTAAAAGAACACTCGTCATCAGCTCTCGGCCTTAAGATCCCGGATTTACCTAAGATCTCAGCCTACCACCTTAAACTTGGACAACCAACGCCAAGCTGGCCTAGCCTTCTCCGTCCCTCCATCGCAATAACCAGAAGTACAGGAATATTAACCTGTTTTCCATCGACTACGCTTTTCAGCCTCGCCTTAGGGACCGACTAACCCTGCGTCGATTAACGTTGCGCAGGAAACCTTGGTCTTTCGGCGTGGGTGTTTTTCACACCCATTGTCGTTACTCATGTCAGCATTCGCACTTCTGATACCTCCAGCAAGCTTCTCAACTCACCTTCACAGGCTTACAGAACGCTCCTCTACCGCATCATCCGAAGATGATACCCGTAGCTTCGGTGTATGGTTTGAGCCCCGTTACATCTTCCGCGCAGGCCGACTCGACTAGTGAGCTATTACGCTTTCTTTAAAGGGTGGCTGCTTCTAAGCCAACCTCCTAGCTGTCTAAGCCTTCCCACATCGTTTCCCACTTAACCATAACTTTGGGACCTTAGCTGACGGTCTGGGTTGTTTCCCTTTTCACGACGGACGTTAGCACCCGCCGTGTGTCTCCCATGCTCGGCACTTGTAGGTATTCGGAGTTTGCATCGGTTTGGTAAGTCGGGATGACCCCCTAGCCGAAACAGTGCTCTACCCCCTACAGTGATACATGAGGCGCTACCTAAATAGCTTTCGAGGAGAACCAGCTATCTCCGAGCTTGATTAGCCTTTCACTCCGATCCACAGGTCATCCGCTAACTTTTCAACGGTAGTCGGTTCGGTCCTCCAGTTAGTGTTACCCAACCTTCAACCTGCCCATGGATAGATCGCCCGGTTTCGGGTCTATTCCCAGCGACTAGACGCCCTATTAAGACTCGCTTTCGCTACGCCTCCCCTATTCGGTTAAGCTCGCCACTGAAAATAAGTCGCTGACCCATTATACAAAAGGTACGCAGTCACAGAACAAAGTCTGCTCCCACTGCTTGTACGCATACGGTTTCAGGATCTATTTCACTCCCCTCTCCGGGGTTCTTTTCGCCTTTCCCTCACGGTACTAGTTCACTATCGGTCAGTCAGTAGTATTTAGCCTTGGAGGATGGTCCCCCCATATTCAGACAAAGTTTCTCGTGCTCCGTCCTACTCGATTTCATGACTAAGAGATTTTCGCGTACAGGGCTATCACCCACTATGGCCGCACTTTCCAGAGCGTTCCGCTAATCTCAAAGCCACTTAAGGGCTAGTCCCCGTTCGCTCGCCACTACTAAGGGAATCTCGGTTGATTTCTTTTCCTCAGGGTACTTAGATGTTTCAGTTCCCCTGGTTCGCCTCTTGCACCTATGTATTCAGTACAAGATAACCATCTTATGATGGCTGGGTTCCCCCATTCAGACATCTCCGGATCAAAGTCTGTTTGCCGACTCCCCGAAGCTTTTCGCAGGCTACCACGTCTTTCATCGCCTCTGACTGCCAAGGCATCCACCGTATGCGCTTCTTCACTTGACCATATAACCCCAAGCAATCTGGTTATACTGTGAAGACGACATTCGCCGAAAATTCGAATTTCTCA
>NZ_RWIL01000144.1:0-16229 GCF_009764635.1 Pseudomonas sp. PB103
TGGAACCACCTGATCCCATCCCGAACTCAGCAGTGAAACGATGCATCGCCGATGGTAGTGTGGGGTTTCCCCATGTGAGAGTAGGTCATCGTCAAGATTAAATTCCGAAACCCCAATTGCGAAAGCAATTGGGGTTTTGTTTTAGTAGAAGTATCCGTTTTTGCTGGCCTGTTACCGTGTTGACGGGCCAGATACAGAATTTCTTGACGACCATAGAGCGTTGGAACCACCTGATCCCATCCCGAACTCAGTAGTGAAACGATGCATCGCCGATGGTAGTGTGGGGTTTCCCCATGTGAGAGTAGGTCATCGTCAAGATTCAATTCCGAAACCCCTGTCTGCGTAAGCAGACAGGGGTTTTGTCATTTCAGGTTCACTAAAACCCACGGTCAAATGGCTTTACGAGCCTTGCTGATGCGTCGAGCCTGCCACTTGCGCCACCAGATGTAGACGCCAGTCCCTGACAATCCCGCAATCAAAACGCCTAGCAGCGCGATCATTATTTGCCCGGTGATACCAATGATCCGTCCACCGTGTATCGGTAACTGCAACCGGTAAAACTGTTCCCCCAACGTTCCCTGCCCTGCAATCTCCTGCCCTAACAATCGCCCGTCCGTACCGTGAAAGAACAACCAGGATTTGCCATGTGCCTCTGTGTCGTGCTGTCCGAATCCTGCCCCGTAGAAGTTGTACTCAAAGCTGTAATACAACTCCCCGATCGCCGCTGTCAGCCCTAACCTTTCTCCCTCCTGTAATGCCCTCTCGTACGCCTGTTGATAACTCAGTTGGGTTACCCCAACCTCACTGGCAGGTATTCGCCCTCGGGCTTCATAGACGCTCGGTTCAATGGGTGAAAACAGCGACACCACAGGTTTGAACACTTGGCTAGGCAAGTTCATCGCCACACTGCTGACAGCGATCGGCAGCAACAAAAGCCATAACCACAATCCGCCAGCTCGATGCAGATCGAAGTTAAGCCGATAGGCGTGTCCGCCCTTGACCTTCCACGCCGTCGACCACTTCTTCCAGAACGGTTTGCCACGCGGCAAGGTCAGCCACAACGCCACAAAGCAATCGATCACCCAGGCGATTGCAACCAGGCCCATCAACAGCAATCCCCAGTTGCCTGGCAACGTCAGGTTGTAATGAAATTCCAGAATGAACGGGACAAAGTTCTCCCGCTGAAAACAGCACTCACCCCAATATCGCTGGCCCTTCTGTTCAGCCGTCACCGGATCGAGATAGAACACCTGATTGCGCTCATCGAATGGCTTGCCGGTCGCTGGGTCATTGCGCGGCACCGCCGCCAGCAGCGCCGTGTGGCCAGCCTCATGCGGATATTCCATGTACCAGACCTGCAACTTCGGATGCGCAGACTGCACCGCGTCGACCAACTCGCCCGGAGGCAATCGTGAACCCTGCGCAGACGCTGAGTAGAACTGTGGATTGAGCCACTCATCCAGCTCATGATTGAACGCCAGAATGCTTCCGGTAATCCCGGCCAACAACAAAAACACCGCCGTGGCCAAGCCGATATAGCGATGCAACAACACCAGAAATGCGCGCATTAAAATTTCCCCACTGAAACGACAAAGCCAGCCCCTGACATTTCAGGGGCTGGCTTTTTTATGCACAGGACAAAGGTTTAGAAATGATAGCTGACCGTCGCCGCGACGTTGCGCTCTTCGCCCATGTAGCAGAAGTTCAGGCTGGCACAGGAAGCCACGTAGGACTCGTTGGTCAGGTTGTTCGCATTCAGCCGTACATCGACGCCCTTCAGGCCAACCTTGCCCAGGTCATACCCGATCGATGCATCGAACAGCGTGTAAGACGGCACCTTCAAGGTGTTTTCCGCATCCGCCCAGCTATAGCCGACATAACGCACACCGCCGCCCAGACGCAGGCCATCCAGCGCCGCGCTGTCGAATTTATAGTCGGCCCACAGCGACGCCATGTGCCGCGGTGCCTGAGTCGGCGAGTTGCCTTTGTTCTCGATCACATCGGTCGGGGTACTCAGCGTGCTGACCATCGACTTCGAATATTCGATGTCGGTGAAGGTGTAGCTGCCGAGCACTTTCAGGTTGTCGGTCAGTTGCATGTGCGCTTCCAGTTCCAGGCCTTGGGAGCGGACAGCACCGACAGCGCGATAGAAGTTTTCCTGCGGCAGTTTGGTCGCCAGGTTTTCCTGATCGATGCGGAACACCGACGCGGTGAACAGGTTGTCGGTGCCCGGCGGCTGATACTTCAAGCCCAATTCCCACTGCGTGCCATCGGTAGGCGCCAATGGATTGCCGGCGCTGTCGGCATAGGAGTTCGGGTTGAACGATTCGGAATAGCTGATATAGGGCGCCAGACCGTTATCAAACAGATACAGGGCGCCAGCGCGGCCGGTCAATTTGGAGCGACGGTCATTGATTTCGGTGCCCAGCGGACGCCCTGCTTCGGCAATACGGTTTTCATCCGACGTCTCGACCCAGTCCTGGCGCAAACCCAGCGAGAAACGCCATTTGTCCATCTCGATCAGGTCTTGCAGGTAGACGCCGGTCTGCTCCAGGCGGCGCAGGTAACTGGTCTCGCCGTACATATCAATTGCCGAGTTGCCGTACACCGGGTTGAACGCGTTGATCGGCGCGAGGCCGCCGCTGGTCCAGTCGACCACGGTTTTACGCCGCTGATAATCCGCGCCCATCAGCACCGTGTGTTTGGTCGCGCCGGTGAAAAATTCCGCCTGCAGCATGTTGTCGACGATAAACGCATGCAGACGCTCATCACCGCCGGTGTAATAGCGGTTCAGTTCGTTACTGGTCGGCGTGGTCCAGCCATAGGCGTAGACCTGGTCCATGTTCACCTTGGAGTCGAGGTAGCGGAAATTCTGCCGTGCCGTGAAGACATCGTTGAAGCGATGCTCGAACTGATAACCGAACGACTGTTGATCACGTGAATAACCATCGATGCCCGGCTCGCCCTCGAAGAAGTGCGGCGAGATCCGGTTGCCATTGCGCTGATGGATCGTGCCGTCGGCGGGGACGCCGCCGTGATAACCGCCATCCGGGTCATGTTGCAGATACGCCTGCAGGGTCAGCGAGGTGTCTTCACTGAAGTCGATGCTGACGGTCGGCGCCAAGGCAAAGCGTTTTTCCTTGTTGTGGTCGAATTGCGTGTCGGACTGATCCGTTAACCCGGTCAGACGATAGGCAACGCGCTTGTCGTCATCGACCGGTCCGCTGAAGTCAAAACCGACCCCGCGCTGACCTTGCGTGCCGACCGTGGCTTGCACCTGATGGTAAGCCTCGTACAACGGTTTCTTGCTGGTCAGTGCGACGAGGCCGCCGGGCGAGCTGCGACCATACAGAACCGAGGAAGGCCCCTTGAGAATGTCCACGCGCTCAAGGAAATACGGGTCGACCTGCATGGTGCTGTAAGTGCCGCTGTCGCCCATCGACTTGAGGCCATCGAGGTAGATGTTGTCCACCGAGCCGTCGTTGAAACCGCGCATCGCCACATAGTCGTAGCGATGCGTGGCGCCGTAAGGATTGGTCAGCACGCCGGGGGTGTAGCGCATCGCCTGGGAGACCGTTTGCGAGCCCTGGTCGTCCATTTGCTCACGGGTGACCACGGACACACTTTGCGAAGTCTCCAGCAGCGCAGTACTGGTTTTGGTGGCGATCTGGCTGTGCGTGGCGTTGTAGCCGTCCATGCTGCCCAGCGCGTTGCCGAGGGCAAAGCCTTTGATATCGGTGGTCGGCAAGGCCAGCGCTGCGGATTCAGCGAGCGGGCGCAGGGTGTAGCTGCTGCCATCCTGGCTGACCGCTTCGAGGCCGGAACCACCGAGCAGATGACTTAGCGCCTGATCGGTCGAATACTCGCCCTGTACGCCGGGCGACTGCTGTCCCTGAGTTTGCTGCGGCGTCATCGACAAGGTGATGCCCGCCTGGCGCGCGAACTGATTCAGCGCCTCACCCAAAGGGCCGGCAGCGATGTTGTAACGATGGCTGACTTCACTGGCAGCGGTTTCGGCCGCCACACTCAGGTTAGGCAACACCGACACGCCCAGCGCGGTGGACAACAACGCAGCGCGAACCGCGTGGCGCAATACGGCCGATTCGGCAGTGAAATTCAGAGAGTTCTTACAGGTGGCGCGGACAGTCATTGTAGGTTTCCGTAGGAAGTCGCAAACGCTTGAATTGAAGTGCTTACTGACCAAGCCGGATTGACCGCGAAAACCCGCCAAAATATTTTCAGACCGCACGTTCCAGCGTCACCCACCAGCGTGTGCGATAGCGCAATTGCACCGGCAAGGTCTGCGGCAGAATCGCCAACAGCTTGTCGGTGTCCTCCAGTCGGAATACCCCGGAAAGACGCAGGTCCGCAGCATCCGCCGCGCAATTCAGAAAGCCCTGACGATAGCGCCCGACTTCACTGAGGAAGTCGCCCAGACGCATATTGCGGGTGACGATCAGGCCGTCGACCCATGCTCCGACATCCATATCCAGCGCCGGCGCTGGACGCACCTTATGGTGATCGATCAGATAGCTTTGTCCGGCCAGCGCTTCAATCGACGTACCGCCGGAATGAATGGCCACCCGGCCACTGGTGACACTGAGTTGCGTGCAATCGCTCTGCTGACGCAGGACGAACCGCGCGTCCTGTGGCGCATAAATACCGTGGCGACTTTGTACGCGCAGGGGGCGTTCAAAGGTCGCGCCTTCGTCAGCGCCGCCGCAGGTGACGACGATTTCGCCGCGGGTCAGTTTGATCAGACGCTGCTCTGCGGTGTAATCGAAATCCACTGCACTGGCAGTGCTGAGCTCGATTCGTGTGCCGTCCGGCAACTGAAAACCGCGCCGCTCGCCGGTTGCTGTGGCGTAATCGGCGCGCCACTGCTGCCAGGCAGCGGTGTCTTTCGCCAACCACGCGGCAGAGCCCATCAGTAAAGCGCCCGACAACAGCTTCAAGGCCTGACGACGGCCCAGCCCCTGCGCACTGTTTTCCAATGTGTTGAACGCCACATGCGCACCGGGTACCGCGCGCAGGTTGTTGCTTAATTCGGCGTGTAATGACTGCACCCGTTGCCAGGCCAGTTCATGTTCATGATGCTCGGCACGCCACTGCTCGCACTGGCGATTCAGCCGCGCGTTGCCATGGTTGTTGCGCAGGCGCAGCAGCCAGTGAATGGCTTGCTTGACCACCTTCTGTTGCGGTTCGGCGCGCCGGCCCAATGAGAGGTTATCCACAGCCATCAGCTTTCGTACCGCAGCACGTAGCAGTGATACAGCGCGTAGGCGACATAGCGCTCGACCGAACGCAACGATACGTTCATCTGCTCGGCAATCTGTTTGTGGCTCAAACCTTCGCACTGCGCCAGCAGAAACGCCTGACGCACTTTTGGTTTCAGTCCTTCAAGCATGCGCGCGATGCTTTCCAGCAGTTCGATCACCAGTGCCCGGGATTCGGCACTCGGCGTTTCGGCCTCGGGCAAGTGGGCGATGGTTTCCAGATACGCCCTTTCGATCTCTTCACGGCGCCAGTGGTCGATGACCAGACCGCGCGCAATCGTGCGCAGAAACGCGCGGGGTGCTTTCAGCTCCAGGCGTTCGGTGCGTTGCAGCAGACGCACGAACGTGTCCTGCGCCAGATCCGCCGCATCCGCAGCGTTGCCCAGCCGCGCACGCAGCCAGGCATTGAGCCAGCCGTGATGAGTACTGTAGAGCGCCTGTACTGCAAACTCAGGTGAGGACATGAACGCGACAGCCCGAACGTCACAAATGATAATTAGTCGCATTGTCAGCAAGGGTTGGCGAATTTGCAACTGCCACTCGAACATCGCTCGGAAAAAAATCATCAGCGGACGCTCTGGCACGCCGTTCGGCGGGAATTCGGCAGAAATGCCATCCATTTCCTACATAGCCCTAAGATTTCTCCCGCGCGTGCCGACAGACTGGTGAGACATGCGTGCACCAAAGTAGAGCGGCCAGAAGAACGCTGCCTGCGCTGTACATGGAATGTTGCATCCGGAACGCATCCCCACTTTTCGCATAAGAAGTCCCATGAAATGAATCTCAAGTTCAGCCATAAAATCCTGTTGGCCGCCTCGGGCGTCGTGGTCCTGGCGTTCGCGCTGTTCACCCTCTACAACGACTATCTGCAGCGAAACACCATTCGCCAGAACCTCCAATCCTCTGTGCAGCAGGCCGGCGATCTGACCGCCAGCAGCGTACAGAACTGGATGAGCGGGCGAATTCTGGTGCTGGAAAACCTCGCGCAGAACGTTGCCCATCAGGGCAAGGACGCCGATTTCCCGGGGCTGGTCGATCAACCGGCGTTTACCTCGAACTTCCAGTTCACCTACGTCGGCCAGGCCAACGGTGTCTTCACCCAGCGCCCGGACGCGAAGATGCCGGACGGCTACGATCCGCGTCAGCGCCCTTGGTACAAGCAAGCGGTCGTCGCCGACAAAACCATGCTGACGCCGCCTTACATGGCTGCCGTCGGTGGTCTGGTGGTGACGATTGCCATGCCGGTGAAAAAGAACGGCGAGCTGCTCGGTGTGGTTGGCGGTGACTTGAGCCTGGAAACCCTGGTGAAGATCATCAATTCCGTGGACTTCGGTGGTCTCGGCCATGCGTTCCTGGTCAGCGGTGACGGCCAGGTGATCGTCAGCCCGGACAAAGATCAGGTGATGAAGAACCTGAAAGACATCTACCCGAACTCCAGCGTACGCATCGAGAAGGGCAACCAGAACGTCGTGCTCAACGGTCAGGAACGTATTCTCTCGTTCACCCCGGTCACTGATTTGCCGAATGCCGAGTGGTACATCGGTCTGTCGATCGATCGCGACAAGGCCTACGCCGCACTCAGCCAATTCCGTACCTCGGCGCTGATCGCGATGTTCGTGGCCGTGGCCGCGATCGCATTGCTGCTGAGCCTGTTGATCAATGTGCTGATGCGTCCGCTGACCACCATGGGCCGTGCGATGCAGGACATCGCTCAGGGCGAGGGCGATCTGACCCGCCGTCTGGTGGTTGAGAGCAAGGATGAGTTTGGTGAGCTGGGCAGCGCGTTCAACCAGTTTGTTGAGCGAATTCACGCCTCGATTTCCGAAGTGTCCTCGGCCACTCGCCACGTACATGACTTGTCGCAGCGGGTAATGGCCTCGTCCAACGCTTCGATCGTCGGCTCCGACGAACAAAGTGCGCGCACCAACAGCGTCGCTGCGGCGATCAACGAGTTGGGCGCTGCCACGCAGGAGATCGCCCGTAACGCCGCCGATGCTTCGCAGCACGCCAGCGGCGCCAGCGAGCAGGCGGACGACGGTCGTCAGGTGGTGGAACAAACCATCCAGGCGATGACCGAGCTGTCGCAGAAAATCAGCCTGTCGTGCACGCAGATCGAAACCCTGAACGCCAGCACCGACAACATTGGCCACATCCTCGATGTGATCAAAGGTATCTCGCAACAGACCAACCTGCTGGCGCTCAACGCGGCGATCGAAGCGGCGCGTGCCGGTGAAGCCGGGCGTGGTTTTGCCGTGGTCGCGGACGAGGTGCGCAACCTCGCCCACCGTACTCAGGAATCGGCGGAAGAGATCCACAAGATGATCACTTCCCTGCAAGTCGGTTCGCGTGAAGCGGTGAGCACCATGAACGCCAGTCAGGCGTCGAGCGAGCAGAGCGTGGAAGTGGCCAATCAGGCCGGTCTGCGTCTGGTCAGCGTGACTCAGCGCATTGGCGAAATCGACGGCATGAACCAGTCGGTAGCCGCCGCGACGGAAGAGCAGACCGCCGTGGTCGAGACCCTCAACGTCGACGTCAACCAGATCAACCTGTTGAACCAGCAGAGCGTCGCCAACCTCAACGAGACGTTGAAGGATTGTGATGCGTTGTCGCAACAGGCCAATCGCCTGAAGCAATTGGTTGATAGCTTCAAGATCTGAGTGAAGGTCGGTTAGATCGCGTTATCGTTCATCGCGAGCAGGCTCACTCCTACACATTAATCGGGTTTCCGGTAGGAGTGGGTCGCGATCTTAGTCTGCGGCTTTGCGGGGTTGTCCGGCAGGGCTGGCCAGGAAGCGCGTGATCACTTCGACACCACGGTTGAGGTGTTGCACCAGCAACGTCACCGAACCCTCGACATCCCCATCACTCGCCGCTTGCAGCAAGGCGCGGTGGTCATCCTGAGAAATCTTGCCCAGGCCCATGGCTTCGAGATTGAAGCGCAGGAACCGCTCCTCTTCATTAAGGCCGTCTTCGACCAGGCGCAACAGGCGCTTGTTCGGTGCCTTGCTGTACAGGGCCATGTGGAACAAGCGATTGAGCCGACCGATTTCGCTGTAGTCCTGCTGGTTTTCCAGTTCATTGATCAGGTCGGCGGCGCGTTCGAGATCAGCCGCCACCAGCAGCGGAATCGACTGACGCAACGCTGCGGATTCCAGCAGGATCCGCAGCTCATAGGTTTGCGCGGCATCGCCTTGAATCAGCGCGGCTACCACCGCGCCTTTGTGCGCAGTGACATTCAGCAGCGCTTGCGCTTCGAGCGGGCGCAAGGCCTCGCGCACCGGCATGCGGCTGACACCGAACAGGTCGGCCAGATCTTGTTGGCGCAGGGCCGTGCCGCACGGCAGGCGACCGTCGAGGATCGCAGCACGCAAGGTTTCTTCAATGATCGAGCGGGCCAAATGCGCGGGAATAGGCCCGTCGACTTTGATGCTGTGCAGCGGTTTGGGCTTCTGTGGCACGACTACGCCCCTTGGCTTTCGACTGAATTGGATCCAAATGACACTAGTGATTGCTCTACAGGTTGTCAAACCGTGTAGAGGAATACCGTATTCCACAAGTTTAGCGCGGCGTCGATGATCTCAGGGTGCCATTGTTTTTTACCCGGCTAAGCTTCACCATCAAACGCTTTCCTTCCTGCCCCCCGGAAATCTGCTGTGGCGGTACGTTTCGCGATCCCCCGGACTCTGCGCTGGCTAGGCTGCGCACTGCTGCTGGCCGGCGTCATGCTGGGCGGTCTGCATGCCGATTGGGATTTTTCCGCGATCAGCCGCAAGGCTACGGCGCTGTACGGCCCGCTGGGTGCCGGGCAGCAGCGCATCGATGCCTGGCAGAATCTGCTGGCGACGCAGAAGCAAGTCAGCGAAATGGACAAGCTGAAAGTGGTGAACCTGTTTTTCAACAAACAGATGCGCTACGTCGAAGACATCGACCTGTGGCACGAAGTCGACTATTGGGAAACCCCGATCGAGGCACTCTGGAAAGGCGCCGGCGATTGCGAAGACTATGCGATCGCCAAGTATTTCAGCCTGCGCCACCTCGGGGTGTCCAGTGACAAGCTGCGCATCACCTACGTCAAGGCCCTGCGCCAGAACCGCGCGCACATGGTGCTGACTTACTATGCAACACCGGATGCCATGCCGCTGGTGCTCGACAGCTTGATCGACCCGATCCAGCCGGCGTCGCAGCGAACCGATTTGCTGCCGGTCTACTCTTTCAATGCTGAGGGTCTGTATCTGCCCGGCGCCAAGGGCAACAAGAAAGTCGGTGACACCAAACGTCTGTCACGCTGGCAGGATGTGTTGAAGAAAATGCAGGCCGAAGGTTTTCCGGTCGAAACGATTAACTAGGAGCACGCGCTCAGATGTCTTTGTTCAAACAGCTGTTGATCGCTATCTGTCTGTTCCTGGTGGTCGCCTTCACCGGCAGCTTCATGGTCAGCCTGGAGAGCTCGCGCACTCAGTACGTCAACCAGTTGCGCTCCCACGCGCAGGATGCCGCAACGGCGCTGGCGTTATCGCTGACACCGAATATCGACGACCCGGCGATGGTTGAATTGCTGGTCAGTTCGATTTTCGACAGCGGTTATTACGCGAGCATCCGCGTGGTTGATCTGAAGACCGACCAAACCATTGTCGAGCGCAACGGCATTCCCGCGGTTACCAACGTGCCGGACTGGTTCGTCAAACTGATTGGCCTGGAACCGGCTGGCGGCGATGCGCTGGTCAACCGTGGCTGGGAACAGGCGGCGCGGGTCGAGGTGGTCAGTCACCCGATGTTTGCCGTGGCCAAGTTGTGGCAGAGCGCGTTGGGCAGCCTCGGCTGGCTGCTGATCTGCGGTGCGGTGAGTGCGCTGCTCGGCGCGCTGCTGTTGCGCCGGCAATTGAAGCCGCTGGATTACATGGTCAAGCAATCCCACGCCATCGCCCGTCGCGAATTTCTCAGCTTGCCTGAATTGCCGCGCACGCCGGAATTGCGTCGCGTCGTGCAGGCGATGAACCAGATGGTCGAGAAGCTCAAGGCGCTGTTTCAGGAACAGGCTGAACGCAGTGAAAAACTGCGCGCCGAGTCTTACCAGGACAACCTCACCGGGCTGGCCAACCGGCGTTATTTCGAGATGCAACTGAACAATCGGGTGAGCAATCCGGAGCAGGCTAGCTCCGGTTATCTGCTGCTGTTGAGGGTCAAGGATCTGGCCGGGCTCAACCAGCGTCTGGGCGGTCAGCGCACCGATGAATTGTTGAAGGCCGTCGGCGAGCAACTGTCGCGCGAGTGCGCCAAATACCCGGAAACCCAGAACCTCGTCACGCGTATTCGCGGTGGTGAATTCGCCGTGCTGGCGCCTGGGCTGGTGCGTGAAGAAGCGCTGCAACTGGCGCAGAACCTCGACAGTGCGCTGAGCAGCTTGCACGCCACGGGGGCGACGGACGTGGCGGCGGTGGCCTCGATCGGTCTGGCACCGTTTGCTCACGGTGATTCGCCGCAGTCGGTGCTCAGTCTCGGTGATCAGGCGCTGGCGCAGGCTGAAGGGCAGGGTGAACAGAACTGGGCCTGCATCGATCAGAGCCTGACCGCAGACGTTGGCGACGATCACCACGCCTGGCATCGTTTGCTCGATCAGGCCTTGAGTCAGCAACGTTTCGAGCTGTATTTCCAACCGGTGGTCGCCACGCAGGACACGCAACTGGTGCTGCATTACAAAGTGCTTTCGCGCTTGCTCGACGAACAGGGCCAGACCATCCCGGCCGGACGTTTCCTGCCGTGGCTGGAGCGCTTCGGCTGGACCGCGCGGCTGGATCGCCTGATGCTTGAACGGGTGTTGGAACAAATGAAAGGCCATGAAGATTCGCTGGCGCTGAACCTGTCTTCGGCGACCCTGGCCGATCCGCAGGCGCTGAACAAAGTCTTCGAAATCCTCCGGGCGCATTCCAACCTCGGCGCGCGGCTGACCCTTGAGATTGGCGAAGAGCAATTGCCCGAGCAAGCGGTGCTGGAGCAGTTGACCCGGCGCCTGCGCGAACTCGGTTTCTCCCTCAGTCTGCAACGTTTTGGTGGCCGTTTCAGCATGATCGGCAACCTCGCGCGGCTGGGTCTGGCGTACTTGAAGATCGATGGCAGCTACATCCGGGCGATCGATCAGGAGAGTGACAAGCGCCTGTTTATCGAAGCGATTCAGCGCGCGGCGCACAGCATTGATTTGCCGCTGATTGCCGAACGGGTCGAGACGGAAGGGGAGTTGTCGGTGATTCGCGAGATGGGCTTGTACGGGGTTCAGGGGCAGTTGTTGGGTGAACCGAAGCCTTGGCGGTGAGTCATTGTAAAAGCAGCCCTCACCCTAACCCTCTCCCGGGGGGAGAGGGGACTGATCGTGGGATATTGATGTAATACGCCGACGTGAACGATTTGCGCTGAATCCTTAATCGACTCGATATCTCAGGTCGATGTATAACTCCAGACACCTCGGTCGGCCCCCTCTCCCTCGGGGAGAGGGCTGGGGTGAGGGCAGGCTTTTGATTCTGAATGGATCAGATCAACCCGGTTTCGTCATCATCGATCAACTGGCTCAGCCCACCCAGTGCCTCACGCGCCTGGGTCCGGTCCATCAGTTTGGCCTGCGCCGCCGGCGGCAGGTCGGTGACGCGGATCACGCCTTTCTGGGTCAGCACCTGAATCAGGTCGTCGAGTACCCGAATCATTTCAAAGTCGCTCTGCTTGAGCTGTTTGAGGCTGGTTTCCACGACCTCGTTGGCGAACCAGGCCTGGATTTCATGGCTGTCGGCCGGCAGCGTTTCCGTGGCTTCGGCGTAGGCCGCGGCTTCCACGCGAATCAACAGACCTTGCGCATCGCGTTGCACGTAAAACATTGAGCATCCCTCAGAAATGAACCAGCGTCATGCTGTCAGCAGCATAGCCAACTGCGCGCAAGTATGCGGTGCGCCGATGCAATCGTCACCGTGGCGGTGACTGCAAACGTGACGGCCGCCCGAGAAGGGCGGCCGTTGTGTTCACGCATCAGCTGTTGTTGTGGTCGACCTTGATGGTCGGGTCGCTGCCGGCAATCAGGTTATGAATGTTGGCGCTCGACCAGTTGTTGCCTTCCAGTTTGATCGTCACGTCCGGGGTTGCCGCCGCAGCGTCGCCGGAGTTGAACTTGCCCGCCGAGCTGACTTGCAGCGACGACGTGCCGTCGACCGTGGTGATCTTCAGGAAGTTGTCGATGGTGCTGCCGGTTTCGCCCTGCAGCAAATCGCGCAGGTCGATGCGGTCACCTTCGCTGGCCTTGAAGTCCTTGATCACGTCGTTGCCGGTGTCGCCTGCCTTCCAGACGAAGGTGTCGGCACCCGAACCACCAATCAGGATGTCGTTGCCCTGACCGCCGATCAGCGTGTCGTTGCCGGTGCCGCCGAGCAGGATGTCATTGCCTTTGCCGCCATCGAGCAGGTCGTTGCCGCCCGAGCCGAAGAGGATGTCATTGCCCGCACCACCCAGCAGCGTGTCATTGCCGTCATGCGCGCCGGACACATCGAACGCCTGATAGTGCTCGGTGATGTACTGATGCACGTTGCTGGTAGTGACTTTGCTGACGTCGACCCCGGTTTCCTTGGCCACGAACGCCTGCATGGCCTGATAACCCTCGCCGGCGATGCCGTTGAAGCTCACCAGATCGCCGAACAGGATGTCGTTACCGTCGCCACCGCTGACGGTGTCATTGCCCGGCAGCGTCGCTTCGGTGTGGCCGATGATCGAGTTGGCCAGATCCTTCGGATCGATGTTGGTCTGTGGCGTTTTATCCGAATCGTACGGCTTCAGATCGTTGAGGCTGACGCCGTTGTTGAGGCCGATGGCCTCGACGTTCGACAGACCGCTGAGCAAGGCAAAACTGCTGGTCGAGTTGTCAGTGGTGGTCGTGCTGGTGCTGCTGCCGCTGCCCGCCAGACTCGACAACTCGTAAGTGCCGTCGCCCTGCGCGTGGACGGTACCCAGATTGGTAGTGCTCCAGCCGTAGCGGTTGGTGTAGGTCTGCAACTGGGCGAAACCGTTGGCGTTGATGCTCAGGTAATGCGTGTTGTCGATGTAGGTGCTGAAGGTGTCGCCCAGCTTGTAGTTGCTGGTCGTCACCACGCTGTCGAACTTCACGCTGCCGTACAGCGTCGGGTTGGTCTGCTCGCCGCTCTGGTAGTAGGTCGGCTGGCCATCGGTGATGAAGTACGTGAGGTTCTTCGCCCCGGTGTTGGCCACCGCTTCTGTGCTCTGGAACCAGTTGGCCGTGGTCTTGAACACGTCCTCGTAGTTGGTGCCGCCGCCGGAACTCATCGAATCCAGAACTGCTTTGAGCAGGGTCAGTGCATTCGGGTCGTTGAGGTTCACCGACACCGACTTGTTGACTTGGGTATCGAAGTCCACCAGGAAGATATTCACCGTGCCCGAGTTGCTGCCGCCCAGGCTCTGCTTGAGGGTGTTGAACACCGCGGTCAGCGAGTCCTTCGCCGCGTTGATCGACGAGCTGCTCATACTGCCGGAACTGTCGACCATGAACGCGATGTTGTAGTTGGTGCCCGGCACCACGGTCAGACCACCGATGTCGGCGACGATGATGTCGTTGCCATCGGTACCGGTGACGGTGTCGTCGGCCGAGGTGGCGACAATGGCGTTGTAGACCGCCGGCACCACGGTGACCGGAATGGTCGCCGTGCTGCTCGCCGAGCCGCCAACCTGTTCGGTGGAGGTCGAGGTCACGGTCAGGTTGAACTGGCCGTTGTAGTACGGCGGTGGCGTCACGGTGAGGCTGCCGAGGTTCCAGCCGGTGACGTTGGCGTCGCCGCTGCTGGCAGTGACGGTGAAGGTATGCCCTGCGCCATCGCTGAGTACCGAGCCGACCGGTGCACCGCTGATCTTCACGCTCAGGGTTTCCGAACCGTCGGTATCGGTCAGCGCGGTGCTGACGGCCGACAGTTTCACGGTGGTGCCTTCGGCGCCGGTGTTGAGCTTGTAGCCGTCGTAATAGCCTTCGCCGTTGGTGCCGTGCAGATCAGAAACGGTCACGCCCGAGTTCACCAGATCCTGCACGCCGGTGTAGATCGGCACGCCGGCGCTGCTCAGGTCGATCGGCGTGCTGCCGTTGACCGACAGGTTGACGTCGTAGCTGCCCGGGCCGCTCTGGTTGTGGTGGTAGATGTCCAGGGTGTAATAGCCGCTGGTGGTCGGGGTGAACGAACCGTTGAGGTTGCCGCCCGCGCCCCACGTGGTCGATGCCACGCTCTTGCCGCCAATGGTCACCAGCAGGCTGTCATCGCCGATGCCGCTGAAGGTGTAAGTCTTGCCGGCTTCCAGATAAATCAGCCCCGAGGTTTTCGACGCGGTACCGGCGGTCACGCTGCCGTCGGACTGCACGTTGTTGACGTTGGTGCTGGTGTTTGGAGTGCCGGCACCGTCGATGACGTTTTTCAACGTGGTCGAATCCGCGCCGTTGCCGTTAGTGCCAAGGCCCGACAGACCGGTCCAGACTTCCTTGATCAGCCCGGTGGACTTCACGCTGTTGTCGGCCACGCTCACGGTCGGGGCATCCGCCACTGGCGTGATGTCGATTTTCACGGTGCCAGTGTTGCCCAGCAGTTGGCCGTCGGTTGGCTGGAACTTGAGCTGCGCGTAGTCAGCCTGGTTGTTGCCCAGACCTGTGCCGCCGTAACCGTTGACGCCCGACTCGTTGGCATCCGGCATGAAGCGCAGCTTGCCAGCGTCGATGTCCGCTTTGCTGAAAGTCTGGTTGTTGGCGACGTCTTTCCAGGTCGAGCCGTCCAGGTACTGCAGTTTGCCTTCGCCCGGCAGCTGGGTGATTTTGATCCCGAGGCTGCTGGCCGGGCTGTCGACGTCAGTCACACCGAAGGTCGACCAGCCGAGGATCAGCGGCGTGTCTTCCGTGCCGGTGACGTTGACTGGTGCTGCAACTGGCGCATCGTTGACTGCCACGACGTTGACCGTAGTGGTCGCCACGTTGGAGTAGTTGCCACCATCGGTCACGGTCACCGTGATGATGCGCGGCACGGTGCTCGGGTCTTCACTGCTGTTGGTGAAGCTGATGTTCTTGATCGCCTGCATGTAGTCGGCCAGCGTCGCGTTGCCCGACAAGGTCAGGGTCACGGTGCCGTTGGTGCTGTTGGCATTGATGGTGATGCCGTTGACGCTATTGCCGAGGTTCAGCGCATCGCCGTCCTGACGGTTGGTCAGTACCACGGTCGCGCCAGTCAGCATAGTGCTGTCCGGGTCGGTGATCTTGATATCGGTGTCGGCAATCGACACGCCCGCGCCCGGGGTGTTCTCGGTGAACGTCACCTTGTAGTCGGCACCGGTGGCGCCACTGGAATTGTTGGCGTCCAGGTCGATGACTGGCGGCGCATCGTTGTCGATGATTGAGGTGCTGACGCTGCCGTTGGTGGCGCTGACCGCGAGGTTCTCGAAGTTGCCGCCGGTGGCTGAATCAATTTTGACCACGAAGTTCTCGGTGCCTTCGGTGATCTTGTCATCGATGGTGGCGACGTTGAACTGCGCGCTGCTCGCACCTGCCGGGATCTTCACGGTGTACACGCCGGTGAAGTCCGAACCGTCGGCGGCGGTACCGCTGTAGACGATTTTCAGGGTCACTTCGGTTTGCGCCGGGTGGTTCAGGCTGACGGTGTAGCTGGCAGTCTGGCCTTCGGTCACCGAGGTGCTGCCGGTGATGCTGACGGTGGTGGTGTCGATGGTGTCGGTGACGTTGGTCACGGCTGGCGTGGTGTTGGTCACCAGGTTTTCGAAGTTGCCGCCCGTTGCATTGCTGATCGTGGCTTGAACGGTGCCGGCGTCTTTGTAGACGTCGTCAGCCGGGGCCGCAACAGTCACGGTGCCAGTGGTTTTGCCGGCGTCGATGGTAATGACGGCGCCGTTGCTCAGGGTCACGGTGACTGGCGAGCCAGCGGCGTT
>NZ_RWIL01000145.1:0-6978 GCF_009764635.1 Pseudomonas sp. PB103
TCTCTTGATCTTGTCTTTTTAAAGATCAAAAGATCGTCCGATCGCGGCCCGAGCCTTCGGCAGCTCCTACAGGGGGAGGGGTCAGGTGGGGTTGTTGCTGAGGGATGTGGCCATGTGCGCCAGTTCGTTGGCCGGGTTATGGCCGATCAACATCCACGCATGTTGCCCCTGGGTCCAGAACACCACGTTCATGCTGTGTCGACGTTCATGTGCCAGCGCTCGATTGCCACTGTTCGAGCGGGTGACACACAGTGCCAGCGGTCCGTAACGCGCATCCAGATAAACGATTTGCGCAATCGCCACGCCGTCGTATTCAAGCATTTGCGCGCGTCGGAACTCGGCACCGGGCAGCTTCAACGCGGCGGGCGTCAGGTTCAACCCGAGGCGGGCATCAATGGTGCGCAATTGCGCGCGTTGCGCAGCGTCATCGGCCGGTAAATGCTCGAGCGTCTGCGGCACGTAGAGCGCCATATAGTCGCCTACCAGAGCGCGCCAGTCTTGCGCTTGCTGTGTTTGCCAGGTGAGAAACAAGCGGTCAGCCAACACGCCGGCGGCCACCAGACCCGCCGCTGCGGCGCCGATGAACCAGCGTCGACTCAGCCCTTGCGGTTCCGGCGCGGGAATGGCATCCAGCCGCGCCTGCAAACGATCGAGCGGGGCTTGCCGTGCGAGTTCATCATAGGCGTTCTTGTACGGCAGGCTGCTGCGGTTCAGCCACTGCAGGCGCAAGTTGAGCAGCGGATCATCGGCAATCGCGTCCGTCAGTTGCTGGCGATAGCCGGGGTCGAGTTCGTCGTCCAGATAGGCGACCAGTTGTTCATCCGAAGGTGTGTTCATGGGCGATCTCCTTCGGTGGTTTTCGGTACGGCTTGTAGCGGCGGATACTCGGCAAGCTTCAGGCGCGCAGTGGCCAGCCGGCTCATCACCGTGCCGATCGGCACTTGCAGAATCTCGGCGACTTCGCGGTAGGACAGGCCTTCGACGTAGGCCAGGTACACGGTTTCGCGCTGGCTCTCGGGCAGGGCATCCACCCGGCGAATCACTTGCGCGGCCAGCACATGAGTCTGCGCAGCATATTCACCATCAACCGCCAATTGACCTTCGGCGTCGACCTGTCCCGAGCCCTGACGCACGCGACGCGCGCGAACTTCATTGAGCCAGATCGAATGCAGAATGCTCAGCAACCAGCGGTCCATGCGCGTTCCGGCCACGTACTGACCGGCACGTTCCAGCGCCCGCACACAGGTCGCCTGCACCAGATCCTCGGCGACATGCCGATTGCGCGACAGCAGCAAGCCGTAACGCCAGAGCCGCGCCAGATGCTGTCCGAGTTCTGCTCTGAATGCGTGATCGCTGACGATGATGGCCTCCGGTTATTGATGGTCAGGTTTTCGATGAATCGTTGATGGCTTCAGCCAGGTCCTGATATTCCTCGCAGGACGTGCCGCAAATCGATTTGATCTGCTGCAACTGTTCCTGCGCCAGGTCGACGCGGCCTTTGATTACATAGGCTTCGCCGAGGTATTCGCGCACTTGCGCGTATTGCGGATCGAGTTTCACCGATTTCAGGTAATAGCCGATGCCTTCGTCGGTGCGTCCCAGTTTGCGCGTGGCGTAGCCGCGATAGTTGAGGGCCTTGGCGGTGTCCGGGTTTTTCAGCGTGTCGAGCAGTGCCAGGGCTTCTTCATAACGACCGTCCTTGGCCAGACGATAGGCGTAATCGGTACGGTCGGCGTCCGGCAGCAGGCTGCTGGTCTGCAGTACGCATTTTTGCGTCTTGCTGTCCCAGACCTGGCCTTTGGGGCACTCGGGCTTCTGCACCGGGTCGTCTTCATCACCGTTGGCAAAGGCCAAATGGCTGGACAGCGCCGCCGCCAGCAGCAACGGGGCGGCGAACATAACGGAACGGATAGTCATGGGCAAGGCTCCACAGGGGGTTATGTTTCACTTTGAACACCACAGGGTGAAATTTTATTCATTGCTTAGTCAGTGACTGTTCAAGTCAGGCACAAATTCCGGCGCTATGCTCGCAAGCGTCTGCCGTTGATCCGAAGCTCTGCGATAAGGGGGACTGCCATGAACGATCATCTCCATCATTCCACCGGGGGCTACAAAACGGCCGCCGATACCTACGTCAAAGGGCGTCCGGATTACCCGCCGCAAGTCAGTGACTGGCTGACGGCAACGTTAGGTCTGGATGATCACAAGACGGTGATCGATCTGGGCGCCGGTACCGGCAAATTCACCGGTCGGTTGGTGGCCACGGGCGCGCAGGTTATCGCCGTCGAACCCGTGGCGCAGATGCTTGAGAAACTTTCTGATGCCTGGCCGCAGGTGTTGGCCGTGCATGGCACGGCGACCGATCTGCCGCTACCGGATGCGTCGGTCGACGTGGTGATCTGCGCGCAGGCGTTTCACTGGTTTGCCAGCGAAGCAGCGTTGACCGAGATCGCTCGAGTGCTCAAGCCTGGCGGCAAGTTGGGGTTGATCTGGAACCTGCGCGACACCCAAGTGAGCTGGGTGCCGAAACTGGACGCCATCGTTAATGCGCTGGAAGGTGATACGCCGCGTTATTACACCGGCGAATGGCGCAAGGCGTTTCCACACCCGGCGTTCGGGCCACTGCAGTTGCAGCAGTTTCACAATGGGCATACCGGCTCGCCGGAGGATGTCTTGTTTAACCGCGTGCGTTCGACCAGTTTCATTGCCGCGTTGCCGCAGGCGCAGCGGGCCAGGGTGGATGAGCAGATTCGCGCGTTGATCGCGGCCGAGCCCGAGTTGCGCGGCAAGGATGTAGTAACAGTCCCCTACGAAACCGCAGCATTTGTCGCGGTGAAGGGCAATTAGATCGGCGGCGCGGCCATCGCGGGCAAGCCACGCTCCCACAGGTTTTGCGTCGTTCACAACATTTGTGATCACCACCATCATTGTGGGAGCGTGGCTTGCCCGCGATGGGGCCAGACCTGCCAACACACATCCTGCGCAGTCCCGCATTTGGCCGAACCGCCACCGTGATGCCTTGTTATAGTTCGGGCCTCATTTTCAGCCCGGTAAAGGATCACTGCCATGAATCAATACTCCGCCTTCAACGTCGAACTGGCCGACAACATCGCCCATGTGCAGATCAATCGTCCGGAAAAGATCAATTCGATGAACGCGGCGTTCTGGAGCGAGATCGTCGACATTTTCCAGTGGATCGACGACACCGACGAAGTGCGCGTGGTGGTGCTCAGCGGCAATGGCAAACATTTCTCCTCGGGCATCGACTTGATGATGCTCGCCGGCGTCGCCAATGAGCTGGGCAAGGACGTCGGCCGCAACGCGCGCCTGCTGCGCCGCAAAATCCTCACCCTGCAAGCCTCGTTCAATGCCGTCGACAACTGCCGCAAACCGGTGCTCGCGGCGATTCAGGGTTACTGCCTGGGCGGTGCGATCGACCTGATCGCGGCCTGCGACATGCGTTACGCCGCCGAAGACGCGCAATTCTCGATCAAGGAAATCGATATCGGCATGGCCGCCGATGTTGGCACTTTGCAACGGTTGCCACGGATCATCGGTGACGGCATGCTGCGTGAACTGGCTTACACCGGTCGCACCTTCGGCGCCGAAGAGGCGCGCAACATCGGCCTGGTCAATCGCGTTTACAGCGACAAAGATGCGCTGCTCGAAGGCGTGATCGACATCGCTCGCGAGATCGCCTCGAAATCGCCGATAGCGGTCACCGGCACCAAGGAAATGATCAGCTACATGCGCGACCATCGCATCGACGACGGCCTCGAATACGTTGCCACCTGGAACGCCGCCATGCTGCAATCCACCGATTTGCGCGTGGCCATGGCTGCCCACATGAGCAAACAGAAACCCGAATTCCTGGACTGAGAAACCATGACAGCTCGCTGGACCACTGCAGTACTCGACACCGATCAACCGGGCGGCTGGGCCGTGGCGCGCAGCCCGGAAGGCTTTCTGTTCGATGACAATGGCGCGCTGTTCCCGCGCGAATGGCTCAAACGTCAAGACTTGTCAGTCCTCGCCGAGCACGGCATCGGCCATCTCGACGGCGAGCCGGTGTATTTGCTGGAACTGCGCAGTGCCAGCGAGGTGCCGGGGTGCAATTGGAAAGGTCTGCGGGCGTTCATGCTCGATGGCGATCACACGATTTACAAAGTCCTCGGCTACGCCGCGCAGATTGGCACCTGGGCGCGCGAACATCGTTTCTGTGGCAACTGCGGGCAAGCCATGACGCAGGTGCCGCGTGAACGGGCGATGTATTGCCAGCCGTGCGACCTGCGCAGTTATCCGCGCATTTCGCCGAGCATGATCGTGCTGATTACCCGTGGCGACGAGATTCTGCTGGCGCGTTCACCGCGTTTCGTCACCGGGGTTTACAGCACGCTGGCCGGGTTCGCGGAACCTGGCGAATCGGCCGAGGATTGCCTGATTCGTGAAGTGCGCGAAGAAGTGCAGATCGAGGTGAAGAACATTCAGTACCTGGGCAGCCAGTGCTGGCCATTCCCGCACTCGATGATGCTCGGCTTCCATGCCGAATACGCCGGTGGCGAGATTGTCTGTCAGGAAGACGAGATCGAAGACGCCCAGTGGTTCAACGTGCACGACCTGCCGCCGTTGCCGGCGTCAAAGTCGATTGCCCGTTACCTGATCGACGTCTACGTGGCGCGGCGCTTAGGCCACGCTGAACCAGTGCTGCCAGGCTAGGCGCACGGTCAAACCCAACACCACGGTGATGAACACCGGGCGAATGAACTTGGCGCCACCGCTGATTGCGGTGCGCGCGCCAAAGAACGCGCCGACCATCACCGACAGGCCCATGCTCAGGCCGATGATCCAGTCCACTTGCCCGGAAAACACGAACACCGACAGCGCCGCAATGTTGCTGACGAAGTTCATGCTGCGCGCCACGCCGCTGGCCTTGACCAGATCGATCGGGTACAGCAACAGACTGCTGACTGTCCAGAAAGCGCCGGTACCGGGGCCGGCCACACCGTCGTAGAAACCGAGGCTGAAGCCTTGGGTCGATTGCCATTTCTTTTTGATCGGTGCGTCGCTGTCCAGCGGCGCTTTTGGTGTGCCGCCGAACAACAGGTATAGGCCACAAGCGAAGACGATCACCGGGAGCATTTTGTTCAGCCATTCCGCCGGCAGGTAATGGGCGACGATGGCGCCGGTCAACGCGCCGACCAGCGTGCCGACAATGGCGTGAACCCATTGCCGTGGATGGAACAACTTGCGGCGGTAGAAGGTGAAACTGGCGGTCGCCGAGCCGAACGTTGAACTGAGTTTGTTGGTGCCCAGCACCAAGTGCGGCGGCAGGCCGGCCGTCAGCAGTGCAGGCGTGGTCAGCAGACCACCACCGCCGGCGATGGCATCAATGAAACCGGCAACGAAAGCGACAAGGGCCAGAATGGCCAGGGTGGTGAGGTCAACGCTGAGTTCGAAAGGCATGGAATCGGCTTATTCGGCAGGGCGCAGATTTGGCTGCGGGGAGGGCGGTCATGGTACTCATTTCCAAGTGTTGCTGCGACCCATCAGACGCCATCGCTGGCAAGCCAGCTCCCACAGGTTTTTGTTGTGTACACAAGGTCACTGTTCGCTCCGATCCCTGTGGGAGCTGGCTTGCCAGCGATGAGGGCAGTCGAGCCAACAAATGAACCAACTGTTGCCCACACAACAACCCGCCAACAAATCCCCCTCCACAAAACATCAGTTCAACCCCAAACATCAACAAAACCGGGCATTTAAAGCCTGGCACGCTTGCTGCTCTGCTACTCCTATCTCCGCAAATGTCCCGAGGACACGCCAATGAGTCAGCAAGCCGTGAAATTTGCCTACTGGGTGCCGAACGTCAGCGGTGGGCTGGTGGTCAGCAAGATCGAGCAACGCACCGATTGGGGCATCGACTACAACCGCAAACTGGCGCAGATCGCCGAAGCCGCCGGGTTTGAATACGCGCTGACGCAGATCCGCTTCACCGCCGGTTACGGCGCCGAGTTCCAGCATGAGTCGGTTGCGTTCAGTCATGCCTTGCTGGCCGCCACGACCAGGCTGAAAGTCATCGCAGCCATTTTGCCCGGCCCGTGGCAACCGGCGCTGGCGGCCAAACAACTGGCGACCATCGATCAACTCACCAACGGCCGCATCGCGGTAAACATCGTCAGCGGCTGGTTCAAAGGCGAGTTCCAGGCCATTGGCGAACACTGGCTGGAGCACGACGAGCGCTACCGTCGTTCCGAGGAATTCATTCGTTCGTTGCGTGGAGTGTGGAGCCAGGACAATTTCACCTTTCGCGGCGACTTCTACCGTTTCGACAATTACACCCTCAAGCCAAAACCGCTGGGCCGTCCGGAGATTTTTCAGGGCGGCAGCTCGCGGGCAGCACGGGACATGGCGGCAAGGGTCTCGGACTGGTATTTCACTAACGGCAACAGCGTTGAGGGGATCAAGGCGCAGGTTGACGATATTCGTGCCAAGGCCGCGGCGAATAATCACTCGGTGAAGATTGGCGTCAACGCGTTTGTCATCGCCCGCGACACCGAAGAAGAGGCGCGGGCGGTGTTGGCGCAGATCATCGATCAGGCCGATCCGGAAGCGGTGAACGCGTTTGGCGATGCGGCGAAACAGGCGGGCAGGGCCTCACCGGAGGGCGAGGGCAACTGGGCAAAATCGACGTTCGAAGATCTGGTGCAGTACAACGACGGCTTCAAGACCAATCTGATTGGTACGCCATTGCAGATTGCCGAGCGGATTGTCGCGTTGAAGGCGGTGGGGGTGGATTTGGTGTTGGCGGGGTTCCTGCACTTTCAGGAAGAAGTGGAGTACTTCGGCCAGCGAGTGTTGCCACTGGTACGCGAACTGGAGGTCGAGAAGACTGCCGCCGTCGCCTGACCGCAGCACATCCCCTTGTAGGAGCTGCCGAAGGCTGCGATCTTTTGATCTTGAAAACAACATCAAAAGATCGCA
>NZ_RWIL01000146.1:0-5869 GCF_009764635.1 Pseudomonas sp. PB103
CTTTTGATCTTGTTATTTTGAAGATCAAGATCAAAAGATCGCAGCCTGCGGCAGCTCCTACAGGGAGACATACAAAAACAAGAGGATTTTCTCATGGCTAAAATCGGATTTATCGGCACCGGCATCATGGGCCACCCAATGGCTTCGAACCTGCAGAAAGCCGGTCACAGCCTGTTCCTGTCGGCGCACCACGACGCCGCCCCGGCCGACCTGGTTGCCGCTGGCGCCGTCGCCCTGGCCAACCCGCGCGAAGTCGCGCAGGAAGCTGAATTCATCATCGTCATGGTGCCGGATACCCCACAGGTTGACGACGTACTGTTCCGCGCCGACGGCGTTGCCGCTGGCCTGAGCAAAGGCAAAATCGTCATCGACATGAGCTCGATCTCGCCGACCGCCACCAAAGCTTTCGCCGCGAAGATCAACGAGAAAGGCGCGCAGTACCTCGACGCCCCGGTTTCCGGTGGTGAAGTCGGCGCCAAGGCCGCGACGCTGAGCATCATGATCGGTGGCGACGCCGATGCCTTCGAACGCGCGCTGCCGCTGTTCCAGGCCATGGGCAAGAACATCACCCTGGTCGGTGGCAATGGCGACGGTCAAACCGCCAAAGTCGCGAATCAGATCATCGTCGCCCTGAACATTCAGGCCGTCGCTGAAGCCCTGCTGTTCGCTTCGAAAAACGGTGCTGATCCGGCCAAGGTGCGTGAAGCACTGATGGGTGGTTTCGCGTCCTCGAAGATCCTTGAAGTGCACGGCGAGCGCATGATCAAAGGCACTTTCGATCCAGGCTTCCGCATCAGCCTGCACCAGAAAGACCTGAACCTGGCCCTGCAAGGCGCCAAAGAGCTGAACATCAACCTGCCGAACACCGCCAACGCCCAGCAAGTGTTCAGCACCTGCGCAGCGATCGGTGGCAGCAACTGGGATCACTCGGCGTTGATCAAAGGTCTGGAACACATGGCCAACTTCTCGATTCGCGACAACAAATAACCTGTGCTTCTGGCTCGCTCCCTGTGGGAGCGGGCTTGCCCGCGATGGCATCAATGCGGTTGGCCTGAATGACCGCGGTGCCTGAATCGCTGGCAAGCCAGCTCCCACAAGGACCGCATCGCTGCACCGTTGTCGCTCCATCCCAATAACAAGAATTCCGGGAGCCCGCCATGTCGGTCGATCCGCAACAACTGCTGCGCGAGCTGTTTGCCACAGCCATCGACGCGGCCCATCCGAACCAGGTCCTCGAAGCCCATCTGCCTGCCGATCGTACCGGCCGGGTGATCGTCATCGGCGCCGGCAAAGCCGCCGCTGCCATGGCGCAAGTGGTCGAGCGCTGCTGGCAAGGTGAAGTGTCTGGTCTGGTGGTGACCCGTTACGGTCACGGCGCCCCCTGCGAAAAAATCGAAGTGGTCGAAGCCGCGCATCCGGTGCCGGACGCTGCCGGTCTGGCCGTGGCCAAACGCGTACTCGAACTGGTCAGCAACCTGACCGAAGACGATCGCGTGATCTTCCTGCTCTCCGGTGGTGGCTCGGCCCTGCTGGCGTTGCCGGCCGCAGGCATCACCCTCGCCGACAAGCAGTCGATCAACAAGGCCCTACTGAAATCCGGCGCGACCATCGGCGAGATGAACTGCGTGCGCAAGCACCTCTCGGCGATCAAGGGTGGCCGTCTCGGCAAGGCCTGCTGGCCCGCCACTGTCTACACCTACGCGATTTCCGATGTACCGGGCGACCTCGCCACGGTCATCGCTTCCGGCCCGACCGTGGCCGATCCAAGCACCTCCGCCGAAGCGCTGGCGATCATCAAACGCTACGGCATCGAGATTCCCGTTTCCGTGCGCAACTGGTTGCAAAGCCCAGAGTCGGAAACCGTCAAACCCGGTGATCCGAGTCTTGCGCGCAGCCACTTCCAATTGATCGCCCGTCCTCAACAATCGCTGGACGCGGCGGCAGTGAAATGCCGTCAGGCCGGGTTCAGCACGCTGATCCTCGGCGACCTCGAAGGTGAGTCGCGCGAAGTGGCGAAAGTCCACGCCGGCATCGCCCGCCAGATCATCAACCATGGCCAGCCATTGGCAGCGCCGTGCGTGATTCTCTCCGGCGGCGAAACCACCGTGACCGTGCGCGGCAATGGCCGTGGCGGGCGCAACGCCGAATTCCTCCTCAGCCTCACCGACAGCCTCAAGGGCCAGCCCGGCGTCTACGCGCTGGCCGGTGACACCGACGGCATCGACGGCTCGGAAGACAACGCCGGCGCGATCATGACGCCGGACAGCTACGCCCGCGCCGCCGCCCTCGGTTTGAGCGCCAGCGACGAGCTGGATAACAACAACGGCTACGGCTATTTCGAGGCGCTCGATGCGCTGATCGTCACCGAGCCGACCCGCACCAACGTCAACGACTTCCGCGCCATTCTGATCCTTGAGAGCTGCAAATCATGACGCCTGATAAAAAGGTCAAAATCCTCGCCACCCTCGGGCCTGCTGTCGATGGCATCGAAGACATCCGCGAACTGGTCGAGGCCGGGGTGAATATCTTCCGCCTGAACTTCAGCCACGGCGATCATGCCGACCACGCCAAACGCTATCAGTGGATCCGCGAAGTCGAGCGCCAGCTCAACTATCCGCTGGGCATTCTGATGGATTTGCAGGGGCCGAAACTGCGCGTCGGCAAGTTCGCTGACGGCAAGGTGCAACTGCATCGTGGTCAGGCCTTCCGTCTCGATCTGGACGCGACGCCGGGCGATGAGCGCCGGGTCAATCTGCCGCATCCGGAAATCATCGAAGCGCTGGAAGCGGGCATGGATCTGTTGCTCGACGACGGCAAGCTGCGTCTGCGCGTGGTCAGCAAATACGCTGACGCGATCGACACCACCGTGCTCAATGGCGGCGAGTTGTCGGATCGCAAAGGCGTCAACGTGCCGCAAGCCGTGCTCGACCTCAGCCCGCTGACCGCCAAGGATCGTCGCGATTTGAGCTTCGGTCTGGAGCTGGGCGTGGACTGGGTCGCGCTGTCGTTTGTGCAGCGTCCGCAGGACATCATCGAAGCCCGCGCACTGATCGGCGACAAAGCCTTTCTGATGGCGAAAATCGAGAAGCCTTCCGCCGTTGAACAACTGCGCGAAATCGCGGAACTGAGCGACGCGATCATGGTTGCCCGTGGCGACCTCGGCGTTGAAGTGCCGGCCGAGAGCGTGCCGCAGATCCAGAAAAATATCATCACTACCTGCCGCGAACTGGGCAAACCGGTGGTGGTCGCGACGCAGATGCTCGAGTCGATGCGCTTCTCCCCTGCCCCGACCCGCGCCGAGGTGACTGACGTCGCCAACGCCGTGGCCGAAGGCGCTGACGCGGTGATGCTGTCGGCAGAAACTGCGTCCGGCGAGTACCCGCTGGAAGCCGTGCAGATGATGAGCAAGATCATCCGCCAGGTAGAGAACGGCCCGGACTATCAGACTCAGCTCGACGTCAGCCGGCCGAAGGCGGAAGCGACTGTTTCCGATGCGATCAGCTGCGCGATTCGTCGCATCAGCAACGTGCTGCCGGTGGCGGTGCTGGTCAACTACAGCGAGTCGGGCACCTCAAGTTTGCGTGCCGCGCGGGAACGGCCGAAAGCGCCGATCCTCAACCTCACGCCGAACCTGCAAACCGCGCGTCGTTTGAGCGTGGCGTGGGGCATTCATTCGGTGGTCAACGATCGCCTGCGTCAGGTTGACGAAGTGTGCTCGACCGCACTGGAAATCGCCCAGGCCCAAGGCATGGCCGAACGTGGTGACACGCTGCTGATCACCGCCGGCGTGCCGTTTGGCCAGCCGGGGTCGACTAACTCGCTGCGTATCGAAACATTGATTTAACCGCCCACCATGATCGTTCCCACGCTCTGCGTGGGAATGCGGCCCGGGACGCTCTGCGTCCCAAGAGCAGACGCAGAGCGTCCTTTGAGGCATTCCCACGCAGAGCGTGGGAACGATCAACTGCCCAGATTTTCTCAACATGCCTGCCAATCATTTCAACACCCACTGCCCCGACTGGGCCGAGGCTTTACTCAACGGTTTCAGTCAAATATTCCTCCAGCGCCATCCGCTGTGCGGCCTGCTGTGCCTGTTGGCGATTCTGCTGACCGCGCCGGTGCTGTTCGCCGGTGCGCTGCTCGGCGCCGTCGCCGGATTGCTCACCGCGCAACGGCGCAACTACGCCAAGGCTGATCGTCAGGCCGGGCTGTTCAGCTACAACGGCATCTTGCTCGGCCTGCTGCTGAGCCTGTACTTCCCGTGGTCGCCAATGCTGCCACCACTGATTCTCGCCGCCGGCGGTTTGAGTGCAATGGTCACACAGCAATGGCTCAAACATGTTTACAGCAGCCGATCGATTCCGGCTTACACCTCGCCGTTCGTGGCCATGAGTTGGGTATTGCTGCTGTTCGCCGAACCGTCGGCGCCGATGGCGCCTATCGAGATGAACACGTGGAACCTGCTCGCCGCCGAACTGCGTGGTTTGGGCCAGGTAATGTTCCTCGGTCATCCACTGGCCGGCGCATTGATCGCGATCGGTTTGCTGATCGCCGATCGCCGCGCCTTTGGCTGGGCACTGCTGGCGTCGGCGATCGGCCTCGGTTCCAGCCTGCTGCACCACGAAACCAGCGCTGCGCTTTCAGGCCTGGGCAGCTACAACGCCTTACTGGCCGCCCTCGCCTTCAGTAGCCAACGCCAACAACCGTGGTTGCCGCTACTCGGCATCGTTCTCGCGCTGCTGGTGACGCCGCTGTTTGCCGCCATCGGCCTGGCCACTTTGACCGCGCCCTTCATCCTCGCCGGCTGGCTGATCCGCGCCGGCATCCAGATGCTCGGCAAAACCCCGGTCGAGCATGCGCCTTGCGCTCATGGGGAGAATCAACCTAGGCTGCGCTGATCTTCGATTCAGGCGTTATCCATGGACAGCAGCAACAGTTGGCGCGAACGGCTTTACGTGATGATTTTCCAGAGCGACACCCGCGCCGGGCGTCGCTTCGACGGCATCTTGCTGTTGATCATCCTCGCCAGTCTGGTGATCGTGATGCTCGACAGCATCGATAGCATTCACCGCAACTACGCCGACGTGCTGGCCTACATCGAGTGGGGCTTCACGATCATCTTTCTCGGCGAGTACATCCTGCGTCTGTACTGCTCACCGAAGCCGCTGCGCTACGCCTTCAGCTTTTACGGGCTGGTGGATTTGCTGGCGATCGTGCCCGGCATCCTCGCCCTGTATTACAGCGATGCGCAGTACCTGCTGATCATCCGGATCATCCGCATGCTGCGGATCTTCCGCGTGCTCAAGCTCAGCCCGTATCTTAAGCAAGCCAACTATTTGATGTCGGCGCTGCGCGGCAGCAAGCAGAAGATCGTCGTATTTCTGGTCAGTGTCTGCACGCTGGTGACGGTGTTTGGCACGTTGATGTACGTAATCGAAGGCCCGGAACATGGCTTCACCAGCATTCCCAAAGGCATCTATTGGGCTATCGTCACGTTGACCACCGTGGGCTTCGGCGACATCGTGCCGAAGACGCCGCTGGGCCAGGTCATTTCGTCGCTGGTGATGATCACCGGTTACTCAATCATCGCCGTGCCGACCGGGATTTTCACCGCCGAACTGGCCAACGCCATGCGCGGCGAACAGCTGCAACACGACTGCCCGGTGTGCAAGAAAAACAGCCACGAACATGGCGCGGCGTTCTGCTCGCGCTGCGGCAATGCGCTGTTCAAGAAACTGGAATAAGCAAAGAGCTTTTTAATCTTTAAACGACTATGCACAGCCCGTTATAGTCGTGGCAATTAAACATCACCCCCCCAATGTAGGAGCTGCCGAAGGCTGCGATCTTTTGATCTTGGTTTTATGAGATC
>NZ_RWIL01000147.1:0-28051 GCF_009764635.1 Pseudomonas sp. PB103
AAGATCGCAGCCTTCGGCAGCTCCTACAGGAAACACATCCCATGTAGGAGCTGCCGAAGGCTGCGATCTTTTGCTTCTAAGCCCCAAAATCCGGGGCTTTAAAAGTGTTCTAGGATCTTTGCTCTAAAATGACCGCTAACAAGTCTTGAGTCACGAACATGACTGTATGGGCCGCTTTTGGCTCTAGTCGACCCTTGGCAAAGCTGCTACTCTCGGCGCGCTTTGTGACTTCTCGGCCTATCTAAAAGCCAGATTCACCAATACAAAACAAACACCAATAATAATCGCATCAAATGCGGTGAAGAATTCGCGTTGCTGAGGAGTGGGCTTCCATGATCGAAGACTTTTGGAAGGATAAGTACCCCGCTGGAATTGCTGCCGACATCAATCCAGACGAGTACCCGAATATTCAGGCAGTGTTGAAGCAGTCCTGCCAACGCTTCGCCAACAAACCGGCTTTCAGCAACCTGGGCAAGACAATCACCTACGGTGAACTGTACGAATTGTCCGGTGCGTTTGCCGCGTATCTGCAACAGCATACCGACTTGCAGCCCGGTGATCGAATCGCTGTGCAATTGCCCAACGTTCTGCAATACCCGGTAGCCGTCTTCGGTGCCATCCGCGCCGGGCTGATCGTGGTCAACACCAACCCGCTGTATACCGCGCGGGAAATGGAACACCAATTCAACGACTCCGGTGCCAAAGCCCTCGTTTGCCTGGCCAACATGGCGCATCTGGCCGAAGCCGTGGTGCCGAAAACCGGCGTCAAACACGTCATCGTCACTGAAGTTGCCGACCTGCTGCCGCCGATCAAGCGCCTGCTGATCAACAGCGTCATCAAGTACGTGAAGAAAATGGTCCCGGCCTATCACTTGCCCAAGTCCGTCAAATTCAATGACGTGCTGAGCAAAGGCCAGGGCCAGCCTGTGGCCGAAGCCAATCCGCATAGCGGCGACGTTGCGGTGCTGCAATATACCGGTGGCACTACCGGCGTTGCCAAGGGCGCGATGCTGACCCACCGCAACCTCGTCGCCAACATGCTGCAGTGCAAGGCGCTGATGGGTTCGAACCTCAATGAAGGTTGCGAGATCCTGATCACGCCGCTGCCGCTGTACCACATCTATGCGTTCACCTTTCATTGCATGGCGATGATGCTGATCGGCAACCACAACATCCTGATCAGCAACCCGCGCGATCTGCCGGCGATGGTCAAGGAACTGTCGAAGTGGAAGTTCAGCGGTTTCGTCGGCCTCAACACCTTGTTCGTGGCGCTGTGCAACAACGAAGGTTTCCGCAAGCTGGACTTCTCGGCGCTCAAAGTCACCTTGTCCGGCGGTATGGCCCTGCAACTGGCGGCTGCCGAGCGCTGGAAAGCGGTGACCGGCTGCTCGATCTGCGAAGGTTACGGCATGACCGAAACCAGCCCGGTGGCCACGGTCAACCCGATCCAGAACATCCAGATCGGCACCATCGGCATTCCAGTGCCGTCGACCCTGTGCAAAGTCATCGACGATGCCGGTGTCGAGCAGCCGCTGGGTGAAATTGGCGAGCTTTGCATCAAGGGCCCGCAAGTGATGAAGGGCTACTGGCAGCGTCAGGAAGCCACCGATGAAATGCTCGACAGCGAGGGCTGGCTGAAGACCGGTGACATCGCGCTGATCCAGCCGGACGGCTACATGCGCATTGTCGATCGCAAGAAAGACATGATTCTGGTCTCCGGTTTCAACGTTTATCCGAACGAACTGGAAGACGTGCTGGCGACTCTGCCGGGCGTGTTGCAGTGTGCGGCGATCGGCGTGCCGGACGAGAAATCGGGCGAGGCGATCAAGATTTTCATCGTTGCCAAACCGGGTGTCACCCTGACGAAAGAGCAGGTGATGGATCACATGCGTGCCAACGTCACGGGCTACAAGGTGCCGCGTTCGGTGGAATTCCGCGATGCGCTGCCGACCACCAACGTCGGCAAGATCCTGCGCCGCGAGTTGCGTGATGAAGAGCTGAAGAAGATCAAGGCCAAGTCCGCCGCCTAAACCAAAAAGCCCCGCAGATGCGGGGCTTTTTGTTGCAGATCAAAAGATCGCAGCCTGCGGCAGCTCCTACATTTTGGAATGCGTTCCCTGTAGGAGCTGCCGCAGGCTGCGATCTGTTGATTTACTGACGGAACGGCGCGAAATTCACGTTGGTCCCCGCCGGACGCATGTCCTGCAGATACGAATCCTTGTCCGCACTCAATTCCAGGCTCAACGCCGCTTTGCGCTTGCCTTCATTGCGAATCACCAGCCCTTCGAGCTTTTCACGCAAAAACACCGTTGGCACTTTCAGGTGCAGCAGTTCGTCGGTGGCCGGCGTGTGCATCAGCAGGTGAATCCACTCGTACTGACCAATCGCCAGACGCGACACCGGCAGGTCGAACCACCAGATGTTGCGGTTGCGGTTCAGTTCGGCGAAGTGGCAGTTGTTGGTGCCGAGCACAGCGCCACCCAGTTCCTTGTTTCTACGGGCGATGGCGAGCGTTTTATCGAGTTTCATAACATTCCTGCGGGATCGGTTCATTGGCGCACGGCGCCCATATGTTGCGCATTCTCGGGGCAATGCACACAAACATAAAGCCCAACCTGCTCGTCGCGACGAAATGATCCGGCGAAAAATAAATGAAACTTGGCGCAAACCCGGCCGGTCAATCATTACGTACTGACTTTTCCCCCTAATTGCACCAAGGAGAAACACCATGAGTAGCACAGGCGATAAAGTAAAAGGCATGGCCAACGAAGCGGTCGGCAACGTCAAGCAAGGCGTCGGCAAAGCCACCGACAACACCAAGCTGCAAGCCGAAGGCAAGATTCAAGAGAAGAAAGGCGAAGCCCAGCAAGCAGTCGGCAAAGCCAAGGACGCGGTCAAGAAAGGCGTCGACAAGGCGTAATCCAGCCTTGAACGAAACACACGAACGGCCATCCAAGGATGGCCGTTTTTGTGTCGGAATCCTGCTGACACCCGGCAAGGTTCGCCAAACAGGCTACCTTGATGTAAAAAACGGCCCCTGAGTCGCCACGACTTCAAACCTGTATAGCGGCGAAAGGAGACGCGAATGATATTTCCGGACATGAAAGGTCTGCCCCTGCACCGGGTGATGGTGCGCACGGTCACTGAATTCGTCGATGACGAAATGTCGACCTACGCCTCGGCACTGGCCTACCAGATGCTGTTCTCGCTGTTCCCGTTCATCCTGTTTCTGATCGCCCTGATCGGTTTCCTGCACCTGCCGGACTTCTTCTCCTGGCTGCGCCTGCAATCGGAACTGGTCTTGCCGCCGCAGGCACTGGAGCAAGTCAATCCGGTGATCGACCAGCTGCAGCAATCCAAGGGCGGTCTGCTCTCGGTCGGTATCGTTATCGCTCTGTACACCGCCTCCGCTGGCGTGCGCCTGATGATGAGCGCGATGAACGCCGCGTATGACGTGGTCGAAGGGCGGCCGATCTGGAAGCGTTTCCCTCTGTCGATATTTTACACCGTCGGCATTGCCGGCATGTTGCTGGTGGCCGCCGCGTTGATGGTGCTCGGGCCGCAAGTGATGGGCTGGATTGCCGCGCAGGTTGGTCTGGAAGAAGTCATCGTGACCATTTGGACCATCGCGCGCTGGCCGGTGATCGTGATTCTGATGATGGTTGCCGTGGCACTGATCTACTACGTGATGCCCGACGTCAAACAGGAATTCCGCTTCATCACGCCGGGCTCGGTATTGGCCGTGGTGGTGTGGATCATCGCCTCGTTGGGTTTCGCGTTCTACGTGAAAACCTTCGCCAACTACAACGCGATGTATGGCAGCATCGGGGCGATCATCGTGCTCTTGCTGTACTTCTACATTTCCGCCGCGGTGCTGCTGCTCGGTGCGGAAATGAACGCGGTGATCGAGCACATGTCCAGCGAGGGCAAGGATGCGGGCGAAAAAGTCCCCGGCGAACTCGATGAACAACCCAAACAACACGTCTCGGGCCTGGGCCGCGATCACTCGCTCAAGCCGGACACTGACGAAGTCTGATCATGATCCGTGAAATTCTCAAAATGGGCGACGAGCGCCTGCTGCGCATCGCCCCACCGGTGCCACCGGAGATGTTCAACAGCCACGAGCTGTGGCAACTGATCGACGACATGTTCCAGACCATGGAGAGTGTCGGCGGCGTTGGTTTGGCTGCACCGCAGATCGGGGTCGATCTGCAACTGGTGATCTTCGGTTTCGAGCACAGCGAGCGTTATCCGGACGCCGAAGCGGTGCCGCAGACGATCCTGATCAACCCGCTGATCACGCCGTTGAATCCGTTGATGGAGGAGGGGTTTGAAGGGTGTTTGTCGGTGCCGGGGTTGCGCGGTGCGGTGGACCGTTATCAGCAGATTCGCTACGAAGGGTTTGATCCGAAGGGCGAGCCGATTGTGCGCGTGGCTTCGGGGTTTCATGCGCGGGTGGTGCAGCATGAATGCGATCACCTGATCGGCCGGTTGTACCCGTCGCGCATCACCGACTTCAGCAAGTTCGGCTTCACCGAAGTGATGTTTCCGGATCTCGATCCCACGGTTGACGATTAACCAGAATCAAAAGATCGTAGCCTTCGGCAGCTCCTACAGGGATAGGTGTAGGAGCTGCCGAAGGCTGCGATCTTTTGATCTTCACCCCAGGCCCATTGCAATCATCGGCTTGCTCCGCGCATAGCGGCTCAATCGCTCTGCCATCGCTTGCGGCAGGGCGGGGTCATAACTGAACCCGCGCCGCTCATAAAAACCACGCAAGTCCGGATGGCAGAACAGCCACACCGGCTCCGTCACATCCTGCACCGCCGCCGCAATCAATTGTGCGGCAAGCCCTTGCTCTCGGCACTGCGGATCAACGAACAACCCCGTCAACCAATGCCCACCCGCCACCGGCCGCAAGCACAACGCCGCCACAATCTCGCCCTGTCGCGCCACCCACAATTGCGCCTCGCGCACCGCTTTCATCGACGACTGGTGGCTGCGGTAAAACTTGTTCATCAACGGCCAATGTGACGCGTCGAGCAGGCTGTACTGAGTATCGGGCATGGGGTCTGACTGTCGGTGGGCAAAGCGGCGATTATAAAAGAACGCGGGCCTGTGGATAGGTGTATACCTGACCTCACATCCCCTGTGAGTGGAGTACGCATCATGTCCAAAGGTATGGATTCAAAAAAAGCCGCGAAGAAGAAACCGGCCAAGACCGCCATTGAAAAACGTGCGGAGAAGAAGGCCAAGAAAGTCGACATCTTCGGTCACTGATCACGCCTTTCGGAAGCCCGGTTCTCGGGCTTCCCTGTTGATCGAAAATAATCTGCAAGATTCTCGGTGGTCGTTGCACAGAAAGGGAAGGAACCCGCAGAGAGCAACGCCATGCCCCATTATTTCGACGCCGCCCACCGGCAACACATCGAAACCCTGCGCCAACGCTTCACTGCCCGCACCGAATGGCCGACCTGGTTGCTGCTGATCGCGGTGTATGGTGGCTGGTTTGCCATCCTTCTCAATAGCCATAGGCTCGGTCTCGGCCTGAGTACGTTGTTGCTGATTCCGCTGCTGGTGTTGTGGCTGTCGGTGCAGCACGAATTGCTCCATGGCCATCCGACCCGCTCCAAAGCGCTGAACAAAATCCTCGGTTATGCACCGTTTGCGGTGTGGTATCCGTACACGCTCTATCGCGACAGCCATCTGCTGCATCACCGCGACGAGGACCTGACCGTGCCCGGCGTCGATCCGGAAAGTCGCTACCTGAGCGCAGCACGCTGGCAGGGCCGTCCACTGTTCGCGCGCAGCCTGCACTGGCTGAACAAAACCGTACTCGGTCGCTTTGTGATGGGTGCGCCGCTGGCATTGATCGCACTGGCCACAGAAGAACTGCAACGGCTGAAAAACGCCGAGCGCCAGGCGTGGTTGATGTGGCTGACCCACGGCACGCTGACCTTATTGATGCTTGGATTTATCGCCCGTTTCAGTGCGCTGCCCGTGTGGCATTACGTGCTGCTGATCAGCGTGCCGGCACTGTCGATCGCGATGATTCGCTCCTACTATGAACATCGTCCACACGCGCAACCGCAGCAGCGCAGCGTGCTCAACGAGGCCGCGTGGCCGTGGCGCTGGCTGTTTCTCAACCTCAACTTTCATCTGGTGCACCACGATTTGCCGGGGTTGGCGTGGTACGACTTGCCCAAGGTCTACTGGCGACATCGCGAGCAGTGGCTGGCGCGCAGCGGCGGGTTTCTGGTGCAAGGGTACGGGCAGTTGTGGCGCGAGCATGGCATCAAACCAATCGACAGCCCCGAGCATCCCTATCACTGAGCCAAAACCACCACCATCCCCTGTAGGAGTGAGCCTGCTCGCGATAGCGGTCTGTCTGTGACATCTACTGTGCATGACCCACTGCTATCGCGAGCAGGCTCACTCCTACATTTGGACATTCGTTGTCAGGGAATATGTGAATGACCCAACACCACGCCGAACTGCTCATGTACACCGCCCCCGAGCCCATCCGCGTGGCCAACGAGCGCTGGCTCGCGCGCATCCTTGAGCACCTCGGCCACACACGCCTGAACGCTGAAGCCCTGTCACTGCCCGAACTCTGGCTATCCCCCAATTTGCTGCTCACACAAACCTGCGGTTATCCATTGATGACAGCGTTAAAAGGCCAGGTTCGAGTGATCGGCCGCCCGCGCTACGAACTCCCCGATGCCAGCGCCGGCAACCATTGCAGCCTGATCCTCAGCCGCGTCGATGATCCACGTAAAACCTTGCCAGCCTTTCGCCACAGCCGCGGCGTGATCAACAGTGACGACTCCAACAGCGGCATGAACCTGTTGCGTCAATGCCTCGCCCCGCTGCACAGGGATGGACGGTTTTTCTCCACGGTCGGCATCAGTGGCGGACATCGCGAGAGCCTGCGTTGGCTGCGTGAGAAACGTGCTGATCTGGCCGCCATCGACAGCGTCACCTTCGCCTACCTCGCGCGGCATGCGCCTGAGGAAGTCAGGGGATTACGTGTGATGGCGCGCAGTGCGTTCAGTCCGACCTTGCCTTTTATCACCGTTGCCAGTGCTACGGATGAGCAGATAGAGCGGCTGCGGCAGGTGATGAATCAGTCGTTGCACGAACTGCCGGATGTTGTGCAAACGTTGGGATTGCCAGAGGTGTTGGCGGTGGGTGAGGGGGATTATCTGGTGGTGCTCGACTATGAGCGTGAGGCGCAGGAATTGGGGTATAGCGGCTTGCGTTGAAAGATCGCAGCCTTCGGCAGCTCCTACAGGCTGCGATCTTTTGATCTCATATTTATAAAACGCATATAAAAATGATATTTAAATATTATTAATGCATAAGGCGCTTTGCTACGATCGCGCCACCGGAACACCGGACATTCAGCGACCCCTTACCCAGGAGCCCCTATGTCCGGCGCCGACCTTTCTCATCGCCAGCACCTCGACGGTCTGTTCCGCGCCCATCACCACTGGCTCTGCGCCTACCTGCGTGGTCATCTGCGCGACGCCGCCAGTATTGAAGACATCGCTGCCGAAACCTTCGCGCAACTGCTCGAAGCCCCTGCTCTGCAAGCGATCCGCGAACCCCGCGCACTGCTGACGACCATTGCCCGGCGCTTGCTCTTCCAGCGCTGGCGCCATGCCGATCTGGAGCGGCGGCATTTGCCCTCGATCGAGACGCAAACCAGCGCATCCCCGGAAGACATCGCGCACTTCAGTCAGGCACTGTCTCGCCTTGATCACAGCCTGCAGCGGCTGCCCGGCAAAGTCCGCTCGACCTTTCTGCTCGCGCGCATCGACGGCCTGACTTACCCGCAAATCGCCGCTGAACTGGGCATCTCGCAACGTTCGGTCAGCGTCTACATGAGCCGTTCCCAGGCCCTGTGCGATCGCCACAACGCCCATCAATTCCTACAAGAAAAGAGGTCTGCATGAGATCGATCAAAACCCTGCTCGGCCGTTCGATGCTGGCGCTGAGCCTGAGCGTCGGCGCCGCCTCGGCGGCTGATAAAGCCGCGCCGATTCACTTCGGCGATATCACCTGGGAGAGCGGCAGTTTCATCACCGAAGTGCTGCGTCTGATCGTTGAAAAAGGCTACGGCTACCCGACCGACACATTGCCTGGCAGCACCGTCAGCCTGGAGGCAGCGCTGGCCAAAAACGATATTCAGGTGATCGGCGAAGAATGGGCCGGGCGCAGTCCGGCGTGGGTCAAAGCCGCTGCCGAGGGCAAGGTGTTTGGCCTCGGTGACACGGTCAAAGGCGCGACCGAAGGCTGGTGGGTGCCGGAGTATGTGATCAAGGGCGACCCTGAGCGCGGGATCAAGGCGTTGGCACCGGAGCTGAAATCGGTGGCGGATCTGCCGCGCTACAAAGAGCTGTTCCGCGATCCGGAAGACCCGAGCCGCGGACGTTTCCTCAACAGCCCGACCGGCTGGACCTCAGAGATCGTCAACAGCCAGAAGCTCAAGGCGTATGCGCTCAACGACAGCTTCGTCAACTTCCGTACCGGTTCCGGCGCGGCGCTGGACGCTGAGGTGGCATCGTCGATCAAGCGCGGCAAACCGGTGCTGTTCTACTACTGGTCGCCGACGCCGCTGCTCGGGCGTTTCAAACTGGTGAAACTGGAAGAGCCGCCATTCGATGCCGAGGCCTGGAAAACCCTGGCCGATGCCAATAACCCCAACCCCAAGGGCACCCGCTCGATGCCGGCAAGCCTGGCAATTGGCGTGTCGGCGCCGTTCAAGGCGCAGTATCCGGAGTTGGTGACGTTCTTTGAAAAGGTCGATCTGCCGATTGATCTGCTGAACCAGACCTTGGCCGGGATGAGCGAAAAGCGTTTGAAGCCGAGATTAGTGGCGCAGGCGTTTTTGCGTGATCAGCCGCAGGTCTGGAAGCCTTGGGTACCTGCGGAGGTGGCGACCAAAGTGGCTGGAAGTCTGTAAGGCGTTTCTGTTGTTTTTGTAGTGTTTGTAATGGCCTCATCGCTGGCAAGCCAGCTCCCACAGAAATTGCGCTGATTTGCAGAAGCGCAGAATCCTGTGGGAGCTGGCTTGCCAGCGAAAGCGTCTGCCCCGCCAGCAATTCTCCCCGCGCTGAACCGATTCTTGTGCAAAAAGTGCCAGATACTGGCCGACTAGTGGCCTTGCGCAGGTCTTTGCACTGGCTATGCTTCTCGTAACTAACTATGTCGACCGTCATGTCAAAACATGGCTGAAACACATCGTTGGTCCGTGAATTCATGCTGCCAGAGTGCGCAAGTCAAGGCACCGACACTGAACCAACAAGGAGCATCTTGTACATGGAAGTTCTTCAACGCGTTAGGGCTGGCCCGCGTGCGGGCTATCAAGAGAAGGATGTCTTGATTAGAGCGTCGCTGCATGGACACTCCGATTGATCATCATTTATCACCTGACAACTTCCTCCCGTGGAGGAATGCGTGTGCCTGTTCTGTGGAACGTAGTGGTGGATCGTGAAAGAACTGAACTTTCATCAAATCAAAAGTCCGCGCGGAAGGTGATACAACCATGTTCAACCTACATCACAAGGCTGACCTGCAGGAAATCGAGCGTTTCAGCTGCGCCCTGACCGAAGCCAACGCCAAGTTGGCGGCGATCAGCCGTTCGATGGCAATGATCGAATTCAGCCCTGACGGCATCGTCCTGGATGCCAATGAAAACTTCTGCAAGACCATGGGTTACAGCGCTGAAGAAGTGCGCGGCAAACATCACCGGGTGTTTTGCGAAGAAGCGTTTTACCGCAGTGAGGAATACGCCAAATTGTGGCGCGACCTGGCCCGGGGTGAACCGATCAGCGGCACGTTTCTGCGCTTGAACAAGGGCGGCAAGGAAGTCTGGCTCGAGGCCAGTTACATGCCCGTCTACGGCCCGGATAAACAGGTCAGAAGTGTGATCAAAGTGGCGGCGGACATCACCGCCCGGGTCAACAAGGAACACGAAGAAGAAAGCATGCTCGCGGCGATCAGCCGCTCGATGGCGGTAATCGAGTTCACCCCGGACGGTAATGTCATCGCCGCCAACGACAACTTTCTGAAAACCATGCAGTACTCGCTCAACGAAGTCGTCGGCCATCACCACAGCCTGTTCTGTCATAGGTCTGAGTCCGAGTCGGCGCAGTACAAGGCGTTCTGGGCATCGCTCAATCGCGGCGAATATCACTCCCATCGTTTTGAGCGCAAGAACAAGTCCGGGCAGATGGTGTATCTGGAAGCCTCGTACAACCCGCTGTTCGACGCCAAGGGCCGCTTGTACAAAGTGGTCAAGTTCGCCAGCGACATCACCCATCAGATGACCACCCTGCAAAACGCTGCCGAATCGGCCCACAGCACCTCGGTGCAAAACGACGCCTGTGCGCAGAAAGGCTCGCAAGTCGTGCAGCAGACGGTGCAGATCATCCAGGACATTTCCCGCGACCTCAACGCAGCCGCAGTGAGTATCGATGCGGTCAGCAAGCAGTCGGACATCATCGGCACCATCGTCCAGACCATTCGCGGCATTGCCGATCAAACCAACCTGCTGGCACTCAACGCTGCAATCGAAGCGGCGCGGGCCGGCGAACACGGGCGCGGGTTTGCGGTGGTGGCGGACGAGGTGCGCAGCCTCGCGGCACGAACCAGCCAGGCGACGCTGGAGATTGTCGATGTGGTGCGCAAGAACCATGATTTGTCGTTGAGCGCGGTGTCGAGCATGCAATCGAGTTTGAGCCGCACCGGGCTTGGCGTGGAGTTGGCGAATGAGGCGGGGGCGGTGATTCAGGAAATCCAGCAGGGGTCACGGCATGTGGTGGATGCGATCAGTCAGTTCAATGAGACCCTGCAACTGAACTGACACTCTTAAGAAATAGTCATCCCCAGATAGAATGTTGTCTGGGGCTGGGGATGACATTTCCAATCTTTAGAGGCGTTTAATTTTTTCTTTGGGGGATGACTTGAATATCAATGGTGCCTTCCATTTTCCATTTTCGAGTATGTTGATCTTCGACAGTAACGGTGTAATTGCCTTCGTACCTTCCTTCGAGAAGATTAATTTTGATCAAACCGCTCAATCCCGTCGCTGCGAATTCGTAGCCCTCGGAATAACCAACATAAGCGTTGATGTCGTCTAATACGTATTCGCCATCGGGAAGAGGTGTCAAGAAGTCGAGTCGGAGGCTCCTGCCAGTAAGATCATTTGAGTGGATGCCAGAAGCGGGGATGGGTGGAGCATTTGGACTGGGCCTGCCTTCGCTAACGTATTCCGGCTTATCAGGGGCGCCGGCCAGCGAAAATTTGGCATTGAAGATGTTAGCCATGGATATCTCCTTATATCTGCAGTGAGGCGGGAATCTTATTGTTCCCGCCCCCGGATCATTGGCGTCACAGCCCTGGACGTCTACTGTCAGAAATTACAGGTAGCGTCGTTATCTGCCGCCATCCAGAAGAGCGGCCATAAAAAAAGAGCCCGTATTCAGGGCTCTTTTTTTGCAGACGACGTCAAAGCGTAGCGAGTAGTTTATCCGCCATCTTGTCGCTGTCCTTGACGTCGTTGACGTTTTCTTTCTCCGTTTGTGCCAATTGCATTTTGTCCTGCAGACGCTGGGCAATCTCTTTGCTGATCGCCAATTGTTTCTCCGGTGGCATGTTGGCGATGTCTTCCTCGGTAATGCCCAGGTCCTTGAGGATGCTGTCGCGCAGGCGCTGTTCCGGCGTCTTGCTCATGTAGTCCTTGAACTCGTCGGTGGCGCTTTTGCCGGCGACGGAAGTGGCATCGGTGGACTGCAGGTTGACGCGGGTCTTGGCGAACGCCTCGTCGACGTTATCGCTGATGCGCGTGGCTTCGCTGACTTGTTGGGTGGCAATCTGCGTGGCTGAAGCCTGCACCTTGCTGGTGGCTTCGGTGCTTTGCGTCTGTACCTGATTTTGCAGGGTTTGCAGCATCGCGCCATGCAGGCCGCCTTGCAGACCGGCCGCCGCCGTGGCGGTGGCGTCTTCGGCTAACCGCTTGGGCAGCGGCAGCACTTCCGATTGTTTGGCACTGACCAACATGATGAATTGACCTGTAGGTAATGACTGACGGCCATACCCAGCAAATACCATGCCCTTGGAATAAAACCTTTTACTTCAAGGGCTTGATCAGACTATTGGACGGGAGATCGGCCATTCTTTGCCGCTGGGTGGCAGGGGATCACCGCCAGGTTTCAACGATGGGCAATGTTTTCCAGCGCCAGATTGCGTGTGCGCGGGCCGAACCAGCCGATGGTCAGCATCACGATCAACATGCTGCTGGCAATGAACGCCAACACGCCCGGCGTGCCGAAGCTGTCGAGAAAAAAGCCGATCAACAGACTGCTGAACACCGTCGACAAGCGACTGAACGAATAGCAGAAGCCCACTGCCCGTGCGCGGATATTGGTCGGGAACAGTTCGCTCTGGTACGAGTGATAACTGAAGCTCAGCCACGCGTTGCAGAACGTGATCATCACGCCGCAAAAGATCAGCCCGAATGCGCTGGTCTGCAGGGCGAACAACGTGCCGAAGGTCATTGCGCCGAGGGCGGAGCCGACGATCTGCCATTTGTTCTCGAAGCGATTGGCGAACTTCACGAACAGCAACGGCCCGAGCGGGTAGGCGAGGGTGATGATGAAGGCGTACATCAAACTGTGCGTAACGCTGACCCCCTGACCGGAGAGCAACGCTGGCAACCAGTTGCCGAAACCGAAGAAACCGATGGCCTGGAAGATGTGGAAAACAATCAACATCAGTGCGCGACGGCGATAGGGTGGCTGCCAGATGTCGGCGAAACGGCCCTTGCCTTCGACATCGACCGGCACGGTTTCAGGAGCGTCCAGCGGCTTGCCGTGATCCTTCACGCATCGTGCTTCGATGCCATCGAGAATCCGGTTGGCTTCATCAAAGCGGCCATTCTGCGCCAGCCAGCGCGGCGATTCCGGCAGACGCTTGCGCAGCCACCAGATAAACAGCGCGAACACCGCGCTCGCCAACACCACCCAACGCCAGCCGGACACGCCGAACGGCGCCTGCGGCACCAGCCACCACGACATCAGTGCCACCGCCGGCACCGAGAGAAACTGCACGAAAAACGCGAAGGCAAACGCCGAACTGCGCATGCGTTTGGGCACCAGTTCCGAGAGGTAAGCGTCGATGGTCACCAGTTCGATGCCCAAGCCGATGCCGACCAGAAAACGCATGCCGATGATCCCCAGTGCGGAGCTCTGAATGCCCATCAACACCGTCGCCACGGTGTACCAGACCAGCGCGAAGGTGAAGATCGCGCGACGGCCGAAGCGATCCGCCAACGGGCTGAGCAGGCTGGCGCCGAGGAACAGGCCGAGGAACGTCGCCGAGGCAAACGCCGCCTGATCGGAGAATCCGAACACGCCTTGATTGCCGGTGGCGAAGATCCCGTCACGGATCAGGCCGGGGCTGATGTAGGCCGTCTGGAACAGGTCGTAGAGTTCGAAAAATCCACCGATCGACAGCAGCGCCACCAACCGCCAGATCGTCGCGACGGCCGGGAGGCGGTCGATGCGGGCGGACACTTGGGCGGCGCGTATCGGGTCGATGCCGTCGCTTTGCGCGGCGGCGGAGGCGTGTGCAGTCATGGGCAGGTCCATTTTTTATTGATGGAAAAGCTTAGCCTGCTATCGGAGTTTACGGATTGTGAATATCGGCGGTTTATCCGGATAAACCGCTGATTTCTCGCAATATCTGCTTACCATTTAACGATTTATGCCGCAGCCGCCGAATCGGGCAGCGCCGAGGCCGGCAAACCGAAAATCCGGTCAAACAGCCAGTTGAAGGCGAACGTGTAGCACGGGATGAAAATGATCAGCGCCAGATCCAGCAGAAACGCCTGCACCAGACTGATGTTCATCCACCAGGCGATCAACGGAATCAGGAACACGATCAACGTCAGTTGAAAACCCACGGCGTGGGCGATGCGGCGCTTGACCGTGCGCGTGCGCGACACCTGACGGCTTTCCCAGCGCTCGAACAGTGAGGTGTAAATGAAGTTCCAGGTTACGGCGATGGTGGTGATGATCACCGCCAACGGCCCGGTACTGCCTGGGGACGTGCCGGACAACAGCGCCAGGCCGAGGGCGGAGAAGGTCATGCCGATCAATTCGTAGAGCGATACGTAGACCAGTTTGCGTTTGACACCTTGCATGCGGTTTTGCCTCTTTCTTGCCGTTTGTTGGCCAGCAGGACTGGCGAAGGCGACGAAAGATAGCTTCAATAGTGCTGACAGAAAAAGTCAGTAGCTTTCAGATTTTTTGATAGGTTGGTTAAGTGAATTTCAATAGCGATAGCATCGAGTTGTTCCTGGCGGTAATCGAACGTGGCTCGTTTTCCGCTGCTGCGCGGGCCTTGGGCAAAGTCCCCTCGGCAGTGAGCATGGGCATTGGCAACCTTGAAGCCGAACTCGGTTATCTGCTGTTCGACCGCAGCCACCGCGAGCCGCAACCCACGGCGATGGCGCTGGCACTGGTGCAGCATGCGCGGCTGATCGCCGAGCAACTCAAGCAACTGCAAGTGCACGCGGTGGAGTTGTCGCTGGGGCTGGAAAGCAAGTTGTCGATTGGCGTGGTCGCAGACATTGACCGGCGGCGTTTGCTGGCGGCGATCAAGGTGATTGCCGAGCGCCATCCTTTGCTCGATATCGAAGTGCTGACAGCCCCGCAGGATGACGTGTTGGCGATGTTGCACAGCGGCCGGGTCAGCGTGTGCCTGGCGTTCGCGGGGTTGAGCATGAATGTGCTGGAGCGTTTTCAGTTTGTCGGCAGCGAACGGATGATCGCCACGCTGGCAGCGGACAGCCCGTTATTGCAGGGGCAGGATTTGTTCCTCGAGGATCTGGTGCATGTGCGGCAGATCATCGTCGCCAGTCGCGACTTGCCGATCAGTGAGACGCGGCCGTTGGTGGCGCAGTCGTATTGGCGCACGGACAGCCTGGAAACGGCGATGGAAATGGTCGAGGCGGGATTGGGCTGGGGCAATTTTCCGTTGTCGGTGGTGCAGCCGTTGCTCGACACGGCAAGGCTCAAGCGTTTGAGCTTCCGCAATATCGAGAACGGCCTGGTATTACCGGTGCATGCTGTCTGGCTAAAAAGCCAGCCACTGCAAAAAGGTGCGGCGGCGTTGGTGCAACTGCTGAGTCAAACTGGATAAATGCATCAAGGCCTTTTCAGCAGGTAATTATCCTGAAGCGTGTTGAGCACTTGATTGAAGCTGACAGCGTTGCGCCCCAGTTTGACCATGCGATCTTCAGGCAAGTAGCTGAACTTTACGTAGAGCAATTTTCCGGACGCTTTCTGGGTCTCGCTAAGTTTGTCGATGCCTGCCTTGAGACCGGTCAGGGTGCCGGGAATGCCTGCGATGTCACGCCACGCACCGCCACCCGGAATGAAGTTGGTCAGTTGCGTGACAATATCCGCCACGGCATCGCCTAAAGGGAACAAACCGGAAAAGCGGGTTTGAGGAACAAAAGGCGTAATACCCATGTAAATGTCGGGAAGTTGGCTGATGCGGTTTTCGATCTGTCTGTCTTTATGTTTGATCAGGAACTCGACGAGTTGTGTCGAAGTACCGATCAATACCAGCGATTGGACGCCGGCGCCGGTTTCGGAAAACAGATAGTTGTTGTTGCTGCCGGCAATGGCTTTCTTCAGTTCGCCACGATCGAGAATCACGCTGTAGTTACTGCCGGACTTGACGATGGCTGCAGGTGCGCGCCACAGGCCTGCGGGCTCGGCATGCGCAGTGGCGCAGAAGCCGACGAACAGCAGGCTGCTGCCAATCAGTGTGATCAGTTGTTTTATTGAGGTGTACATGGTTCTTCCTTGATTGAGTTTAAACGCGACTTCGGAACTTGGAAGTGCGTGCAAGGAATCTATAGAGCGAACGACAACAGCGGAAGGCGTAATTGATTGCAGTGTGTAAGTTGGGTGCAGTTTGTAGGTGGAACTTTCAACTCTAAATAGCGGTCTTTTAGTCTTTTATATAAAAGACCGCGGTGTTGCGGCGGTGCCGGTGAAGGTCTGTTGCCCGTCAGGTACTTTCGCGGACTTTCAGTTCGAAGCCCATGTCTTCAACCGGGCGTGCCACCGAGTTTCCGGCCATCAACGTCAACATCTGTTCCGCTGCACGTCGGCCAATCGCCTCGCGCGGGGTATTGATGCTGCTCAGGCGCGGGACCATGTGCTCGGACATCGGCAGGTCGTTGAAACCGAGAATCGCCACCTGCTCGGGAATTCTGATGCCGTTGCGCAACGCTTCGAGCAACGCCCCCTGCGCCAGGTCGTCGTTACCGAAGAAGATTGCATCGACGTCTGGATGCGCCGCCAGCAGTTGCAGGAACAACTCGCCGCCCAATCCCACCGACGACGCACGCGGCGTCAGCACTTCCAGATCCGGGTCATAACGCCCGGCCTTTTGCAGCGCTTTGCGAAAGCCCTCGCCACGCAACAACGTGCGCTGATCGAGTTGCGCGCCGATGTACGCCAGACGTTTGCGCCCACGTGAGAGCAAATGCTCTGCCGCTGTCTCACCGGCACTCAGCTGCGAGAAACCAACACAATTCACCCCGGCAGCACTGTCCAGTTCCATCATGTACACGCAGGGAATGTTGCTGGCCTCGATCATGCGCCGTGAACTTTCGGTGCGATCAAAACCGGTCAGCAGAAACCCTCGCGGCTGATAAGCCAGGTAGTTGCGCAGCAGGTTTTCTTCTTCATCGCGGGAATAGTGGAAGTTGCCGATCAACACTTCGAAGCCCTTGGGCGTCAGCACCCGATGAATGGCTTCCAGCGTATCGATGAACAACAGGTTGGACAGCGAAGGGATCAACACGACCACAGAATGGCTCTGCGCCGAGGCCAAGGCGCGGGCAGCAGGGTTGACCACATAGTTGAGTTCACTGGCGGCTTTCTGCACTTTTTCCACCAGTTCGGTGGCGACCGTGCTGACCCCACGCAAGGCGCGGGAGGCGGTAATCGGGCTGACACCGGCCAGGCGGGCAACTTCATTGAGGGTGGGACGGCCGGTGGTGCGAGTGTTTTTATCGTTTTTAGGGGTGGTCATCGACGGCTTGCCAAACAAAAATCAAGGCACTAAGGTAGCGCTGTCCTGATGCAGCTGTAAATGCGTAAGCGAGGTCCTGCCTGATCTTCGCTTTTTGGCGTTGGGCGCAAACCTGCTGCAACCCAAAAAAACGACAAGAAGGCGTCGGCAACTTCTGCCTGTGCACTAGAGTCATAGCTAGCAAAGGTAGCGCTGTCTGCGCGCTGAGGTGTTATATGAGTCATCCCATCACCGCCCTGGTCATCATGGGCGTTGCCGGTTGCGGCAAGACGTGCGTCAGCGAGGCCCTGTGCCAATTGAGCGGCGCCACTGCCATTGAAGGCGATACTTTTCATCCGGCCGCGAACATCGAAAAGATGAGCGCGGGGATCCCCCTGAACGACGACGACCGTGCCGGCTGGCTCGACAGCCTGTGCGATGAACTGCGTCGCGTCGATGCGTCGGGCAAACGCCCGGTGCTGACCTGCTCGGCCCTTAAACACAGTTATCGCGAAGTGTTGCGCAGTGCCTTGCCGGGCCTGGGTTTCGTGTTTCTTGAATTGACCCCTGAAGTTGCCGCTGAACGTGTGTCCCACCGTCCGGGCCACTTTATGCCCGCCACGTTGATCGAAAGCCAGTTCGCCACGCTCGAATCGCCCAAAGGCGAACCGCTGACGTTGGCGCTGAATGCTTCGATTCACAGTGTTGAAGAACTGGCGTCCCAGGCTCATGTCTGGTGGCAGGCCCACGGTCTGAAGCAGGCGGTATGAGTGTGTTGAAAGAGCTAGCGCAGTCCTCACGACTTCTGTTTAACCCGCTTTAATAACAACAACAATCCAGGAGACACCCCCAATGTTTGGCATGTCCCACGACGCCTACCTGCTGCTCGATGCAGTGGTCACGGTAATCGGCCTGATTATCCTGATTACCAAATTCAAGATTCACCCGTTCATTTCCCTGACCATCGCTGCCGCGTTCCTCGGTCTGACGTCGGGCATGCCGATCGGCACCATCATCAAAGCGTTCCAGGACGGCTTCGGTGGCGTGCTCGGTTTCGTCGGCATCATCCTCGCGCTGGGCACCATGCTCGGCAAAATGATGGCCGAGTCGGGCGGGGCGGATCAGATCGCCCAGACCTTGATCCGTGCATTCGGTAAAGACAAAGTCCAGTGGGCGATGATGTTTGCCGCGTTCCTGGTGGGCATTCCGCTGTTCTTCGAAATCGGTTTTGTCCTGCTGATTCCGCTGGTGTTCATCGTTGCGCGCCGCACCGGTGTGTCGATCATCAAGATCGGTATCCCGCTGCTCGCCGGCCTCTCCGCGGTGCACGGCCTGGTGCCGCCGCACCCGGGCCCGCTGCTGGCCATCGGCGTGTTCGGCGCGGACATCGGCAAGACCATTCTTTATGGTCTGATCGTGGCGCTGCCAACCGCGATCATTGCCGGTCCGATCTTCGGTACGTTCATCGCCAAGCACATTCCGGGCACGCCGAATCAGGAACTGGTCGATCAACTGGCCCGCGAAAACGACGACTCGACCACGCTGCCGAGCTTCAGCATCACCCTGATCACCGTGCTGCTGCCGGTGTTCCTGATGCTGCTGAAAACCTTTGCTGACGTCGCGTTGCCGGACGGTCACTTCTTCCGCACCTGGATGGACATGATCGGTCACCCGATCTCGGCACTGCTGCTGGCGTTGCTGCTGTCGCTGTACACCTTCGGGCACAAGCAGGGCATCGGTTCGCAACAGATGCTCAAGTGGCTCGACGCGAGCCTGGCGCCAACCGCCGCGATCATTTTGATCATCGGTGCGGGCGGTGGCTTCAAGCAGATGCTGGTGACCAGCGGTGTGGGCGACGTGATCGGCCACATGGCGGTCAGCGCGCAAATCTCGCCGATCCTGCTGGCGTGGCTGGTGGCGGCGGTGATTCGTATCGCGACCGGTTCGGCGACTGTGGCGACCATCACGGGCGCGGGCATTGTGGTGCCGGTGGTGGGGATGATTCCGGGGGTTAACCGTGAGTTGTTGGTACTCGCTACCGGTGCCGGATCGTTGATTCTGTCCCACGTGAACGACGCCGGTTTCTGGCTGGTGAAGCAATACTTCAACATGACCGTGGCCGAGACGTTCAAGACCTGGACGGCGATGGAAACCATTCTGTCGGTGGTTGCGTTGGGCTTTATCCTGCTGCTGTCGCTGTTCGTGTAAACAGCTTCTTGCAGACACAAAAAAACCGCAGCGATGCGGTTTTTTTGTGCCTGATGATTGATCGTTCCCACGCTCTGCGTGGGAATGCCTCAATGGACGCTCTGCGTCCGCTTTGGGACGCGGAGCGTCCCGGGCTGCATTCCCACGCGGAGCGTGGGAACGATCAGTGCGTCAGGCAGAGGTTTTCGGGGCCAGGCCATCGGCCCGGAACATCCCGCGAATGCCGCGCACAGCCTGACGAATCCGATCCTGGTTTTCGATCAGCGCAAAGCGCACGTGATCGTCGCCATACTCGCCAAACCCCACCCCCGGCGAGACGCAAACCTTCGCTTCAGCCAGCAGTTTCTTGGCAAATTCCAGCGAACCCAGATGCGCGTACTGCTCGGGAATCTTCGCCCAGACATACATCGAAGCCTTTGGATTCTCGACCATCCAGCCCAGTTCATGCAGACCTTTGACCAACACGTTGCGACGCTGGCGATACTGCTCGGCGATGTCGCGCACGCACTGCTGATCGCCTTCCAGCGCGGCAATCGCCGCGACTTGCAGCGGGGTAAAGGTGCCGTAGTCGTGGTAGCTCTTGATCCGCGCGAGGGCGTTGACCAGTTCCGGATTACCGACCATGAAGCCGATGCGCCAGCCCGCCATGTTGTAGCTCTTGGACAGGGTGAAAAACTCCACCGCGATGTCCTTGGCGCCCGGCACTTGCATGATCGACGGGGCTTTCCATCCGTCGTAGACGATGTCGGCGTAAGCCAGATCGTGAATCACCAGCACGTCGTACTGCTTGGCGAGGGCGATCACCCGTTCGAAGAAATCCAGTTCCACGCATTGTGCGGTAGGGTTCGACGGGAAGCCGAGGATCATCATTTTCGGCTTCGGAATCGAGCCGCGAATCGCCCGTTCCAGCTCATCGAAGAAATCCACACCGGGCACCAGCGGCACCGAACGCACTTGGGCACCGGCAATCACCGCACCGTAGATGTGAATCGGGTAGCTCGGGTTCGGCACCAATACGGTGTCGCCCTGATCCAGGGTCGCGAGCATCAAATGCGCCAGGCCTTCCTTGGAACCGATGGTGACAATGGCTTCGCTTTCCGGGTCGATATCGACTTCGTAGCGCTGCTTGTACCAGTTGGAAATCGCCCGGCGCAGGCGCGGAATGCCCTTGGATGTGGAGTAACCGTGGGTGTCTTCGCGTTGGGCAACTTGTACGAGTTTTTCAACAATGTGCGGCGGCGTGGCCCCGTCGGGGTTGCCCATGCTCAAGTCGATGATGTCTTCGCCACGACGACGCGCGGCCATCTTCAGCTCGGCGGTGATGTTGAAAACGTAAGGGGGGAGTCGATCTATGCGCGCAAAGCGGCGCGGCGAACCTTGTTCAGCCATTGTTGCCTCGGATAACGTAAGCGCCCGGAACCGTCCGAGCGACGCTGGTCACTGCGGTGACCTGTGGCGGAAGATAAGGTCAGTGATGGCATACTGTCCAGCCCGTTTGTAAACAATTTTGTCCCAAGGAAATCGGTAGATGGAATTCACCAGCGGCTTTTTGCTGAGCCTTTCGCTGTGCCTGGATATCGGCGTGGCCAACATCGCGATGATCACATTGGCGATGCAGCGCGGTTACTTTCAGGGCTTCGCGCTGGGCCTCGGCACTTGCGTCGGCGACTTGATTTACGCGGTGCTGGCGCTGGCCGGGATGACGGTGCTGCTGCAATACGAAACCGTGCGCTGGGTACTGTGGATCGGCGGCTCGGTGCTGCTGATCTACTTTGCGGCGAAGATGATTTACTCGGCGATCCATCACGAGGCGCAGTTGGCGGCCACGGCAGACGTGGGGCAGAACTCGTATCGCAAGGAGTTCTTCCGGGGGATTTTTCTCGCCATGTCGTCGCCGAGCGCGATTCTCTGGTTTGCGGCGGTCGGTGGCACCTTGATTGCCCGTTCTGGTGGTGGTGGCCCTCTGAGTTCGGCGTTGTTCCTTGGCGGTTTCCTCTGCGCGGGGCTGCTGTGGTCGGCCGGTTTGTGCTTCGCCGCGAGTCATGGCGGCAAGCTGCTCGGTGACAAGCTTCTGCGTTACTCCTACATGGCATCTGCAGCGATCTTCTGCTATTTCGCGGTGTACGTGATCGTATCTGGCTACAACGAGTTCGTCGGTTCAGGTGCCGTCGAGCAGTTGCACGCGCTGTAAACGTGCGAATTGGATTGGGCTTTCTATACTCCCAGCCGAACCCCTTTTTTGTGCCAGGAGTCGAGTCATGGATGAGCAAACACGCGTCGAAGTGGCTGAACCTCGCTTCGAACATGGACACTTCCTGCTGATTGCAGGTTTTCGTGGTCGATTTACCCAAGACAGCGCAAAGGACATCCCGGCGCTGTGGGAAAAGTTCTTGCCGCACCTGGGGAAGATACCGGGGCAAAAAAACGAAGTGACCTACGGCGTCTGCAGTAACTTCGACGGCAAGGGTGGCTTCGATTACATCGCCGGGGTGGAAATCAGCAAGCTCGATGATCTCGACCAGAAGGTCTACCAGTGGGTCGAAGTGCTGCCACGCCAGTACGCGGTGTTTGAACACCAGGGGCCGCTCGATCAGTTGCCGCAAACTCTGCAATACATCTACAAAACCTGGTTGCCGACCTCCCACTACGTGGAGCTCAACGCCCCGGAACTGGAGCGTTACAGCGCCGATTTCAATCCGCGGCTGCACACCGGCAAACTGGAAATCTGTGTACCGGTCGATTCCAAAAAAGCCTGAACAGACAACCATGAGGCGGATCATTGATCCGCCTCATACGATCAACGCTGTTTACGCCGTGTGCGCAGCAGGTCGATCGCCAGTGTGATGAACCCGAACGTACTGATGCCCAACACCATCAACAGACCAATCTCAACGCTGCTCATAAGTTGCCCCCCAAGGGTGATCAGATACACACCTGAGAAATAGCCCGCCCCGAGCCCGAAGAAAAGCGCTTATACGCAAGCTTTACGCCGCCCGCACGGATCGATATGCCGCACTTATTCCTTTATGCTTTCGGCACTTTCTTCTGCTGATTTTCGAGCTGCCATGAACACCCTCATCCGCAACGTCACCGCCGCCGACCTGGATCGCTGCTACGCCATCGAAACCGTTGCCTACGAAGGCGACGAAGCGGCCACCCGCGAGAAGATCGCCACGCGTATTGCCACCTGGCCAGAAGGTTTTATCGTCGCTGAAGTGGACGGAGTGGTCGCCGGTTTTGTCAATTCCGGCGCGGCGTTTGACGTGCAGATGTCGGACGAGGCATTCAAGGAACTGATCGGCCATGACCCGAAAGGCCCGAACGTGGTGATCATGTCGGTGGTGGTACACCCGGATTATCAGGGGCAGGGTTTGGCCAAGCGCTTGATGGGCGAGTTCATCGAGCGTATGCGCGGGATGGATAAAGCGACGATTCATTTGATGTGCAAGGAGAAGCACATTCCGCTGTACGCCGGCTTTGGCTTCGCCTACATCAAACCGTCGGAGTCCGATCACGGCGGCATGGCGTGGCACGAGATGATCCTCACCCTCTGACTCAACCCCGATCCTGATCGTTCCCACGCTCTGCGTGGGAATGCCTCCTGTGACGCTCTGCGTCACGACTTTGGGACGCAGAGCGTCCCCGGCTGCATTCCCACGCAGAGCGTGGGAATGATCATTTACGGGGGTATCAGTAGAGGGTGTCGGTGACCCGTTTCGGCGCTTCGCGGTCGTAGGTCTCGGCATCGAACTCGCCGTCATTCAGGCGTTTGTGGAAGGCGCCGGCACTTGGCAAAGTCGAGCGTGGCAGGTGCGTTTCAGGATTCCACGCATCCGAGCGGACAAAGGCTTTCGAGCAATGAAAAAACGCCGCTTCCACCGTCACCAGCAACACGGTTTTCGCCGGTTTGCCATTCACCGCAAAACTCTCCAGCAGCGCCGGCTCAGCGCTGATCACCGCCGTGCCATTGACCCGCAACGTCTCGCCAATCCCCGGAATGATGAACAGCAGCGACACCCGCGAATCCTCCAGGACATTACGCAAGGTATCGATGCGGTTGTTGCCCGGGCGGTCCGGCAGGGCCAGGGTGTTTTGATCAATGATCCGCACAAACCCCGGCGCATCCCCGCGTGGCGAATTATCCAGGCCATCGGCGCCCACCGAGCTGACGATCACCAGCGGCGAAACCCTCACCATCGCCTGATAATCCTCGTTGAGAAAACCGATCTGCTTGCGCACCGCGCGGTCGTGGGGCAGTCCGTAAATCGCTTCCAGCGCTTCGATTGAGTCAATCATCCTTGCACCCCCGATAACTTAGAAAAACAGCCCCATGCGCCGTTCGTAACCGATCCGGCCCTTGTACGCCTCGCCGCTGTCGACGTAGCCGTGCTTGGCATACAGCGCGATCGCCGCGTCGTTATCGGCATCCACCGACAACTCCAACCCTTTGATCTCCGGCCAGGCCTGACGCGCAACCTCGGGCAGCGCTTGCAGACATGCCTTGCCGTATCCCTTGCCTTGCGCGCGTCGATCGACCTGCAATGCATGCAACGTGGCGCTGTGTTCATCGGCCCAGGCTGGCAACACCGGCGGGCGCTTGAGCAGCAGAAACGCCACCGGCACGTCATCCGCCAACAAGGCAAAACCTTTCACGCCCGGGCCGGGTTTCGACAGCAGGGTGTGCAAAGCGCCGTGGATATCGCCGGAGAACTTGATCTGCTCGGCATGGATTTCAATCGCCTCGACTTGTTCACGCTGCAAGGCGTTGAGACTGTCGTACGGCACGAGTTGGGCTGACACGGGAATTTCCTTTTTCCTACAAAGACGAGCCTCGGATTCTAGCGATTTTGTCTTCGATGGAAATTTTTTGTTTCGTCTGTCGATCTGCCGATCCACCAAGCGACTAAGGGTGTCTTCACAACAAAAACCACGGAGAACACCATGAGCGCACAAGCTGAAATCCAGACCCTGATCAATACCTACCGCGAAGCCGTCATGACCAAGGACGTGGAGAAAGTCATGGCGTTGTACGCCGACGACATCGTCTCGTTCGACGCAATCAAGGCCCTGCAATTCAAGGGCAAACCGGCCTATCGTGCGCACTGGGTGGCATGCATGGAAATGTGCCCCGGCCCGCACATTTTCGAGTTCCACGAAATTGCCATCGAAAGCGCTGACAACATCGCCTTCGCCCATTGGGTGGCCAACTGCGGTGGCACCAATGACAAAGGCGAAACCCAGAGCTGCTGGATGCGCGTCACTGCGTGCTATCGGCAGGTCGGCGGGGCCTGGAAAATCGCCCATGAACACTGGTCGGCCCCGTTCGATCCGATGAGCGGCGCGACCCTGTTTGATGTGACTCCCTGATCTTCAGCCATAGTTGAACCGTCCGCTTCAGGAGAACGCCATGAAGTATTTATGCCTGGTCTATAGCGATGAGCGCCTGCTGCATTCATCGCCCGACAGCCCGGAAGACGCCGAATGCTGGGCCTACGCCGAGTCGATTCAGGGCAGCGGGCGAATGGTCGCCGCCGAGGCGCTGGAGTCGGTGCAGACCGCCACCACGGTGCGTATGCGCAACGGCAAACTGTCGATCACCGATGGCCCGTTCGCTGAAACCAAGGAGCAACTGGCCGGTTTCTACCTGATCGACGCCAAGGATCTCAACGAAGCCATTCAGGTCGCCGGCAACATTCCGGCGGCGCGGGTCGGCAGCGTTGAAGTGCGCCCGGTGCGGCAGTTGAATGTCTGAGGTTCGGGCGCGGGTCGAGCAGGTCTATCGCGAAGACTCGCGGCGGATTCTGGCGACGCTGATTCGCCTGCTCGGTGATTTCGACCTCGCCGAAGAAGCCTTGCACGAGGCGTTCTTCGTCGCGGTCGAACGCTGGCAGCGCGACGGCGTGCCGGACAATCCGCGCACCTGGCTGGTCTCGACCGGGCGTTTCAAGGCGATTGATGTGTTGCGCCGCCGTGCCCGCTTCAAAGCTTCGCAGCCAATGTTATTGGCGCAACTGGAAGAACTCGAACAGGCCGACTGGAGTGGCGAAGACGTGGAAGACGATCGTCTGCGACTGATCTTCACCTGTTGCCACCCGGCGCTGGCGGCGGATGCGCAAGTGCCGCTGACCTTGCGCGAAGTCTGCGACCTGACCACCGAGGAAATCGCTCGTGCGTTTCTCTCCGCGCCAGCGGCGATAGCGCAACGTATCGTGAGGGCGAAAGCCAAGATCCGTGACGCGAAAATCCCTTATCAGGTACCGAGCCTGAGCGAATTGCCCGAGCGCCTCGACAGCGTCTTGCGGGTGATTTATCTGGTGTTCAACGAAGGCTATTCGGCGTCGGTCGGGGCGGAGCTGACCCGCGAGGATCTGACCCGCGAGGCGATCAGATTGGGGCGGTTGTTGATAGAGCTGCTGCCGGAACCGGAAGTGATGGGGCTGCTGGCGATGATGTTGCTGCACGAATCGCGACGGGCGGCGCGCACCTCGCCGAGTGGTGAACTGGTGCTGCTGGATGATCAGGATCGCTCGCGCTGGGATGCCGGGTTGATTGCTGAAGGCTGTGCGCTGGTCGAGCGCGCGCTGACCACGCGGCGGTTTGGGCCGTATTGTTTGCAAGCGGCGATTGCGGCGGTGCATGCCGAGGCGCCGTCAGCGGCAGAAACCGACTGGGAACAGATCGTCGGTTTGTATGACGTGCTGTTGCGCGCGGTGCCTTCGCCGGTGATCGAGTTGAACCGTGCCGTGGCGGTGGCCAAGCGCGATGGGGCGTTGGCGGGGTTGAATCTGATTGAAGGAATTTTGGCGCGGGGCGAGTTGCAGGATTACCACTTGGCGCATTCGGCGCGGGCGGAGTTTTGTCGGCAGTTGGGTCGGGTGGAGGAGGCGAGGGCTGCGTATGTTCGGGCCTTGGAATTGACACGGCAAGAGCCGGAGCGGCGGTTTATTGAAGGACGGCTTTCGGCGCTGGAATTGCCCTCACCCTAGCCCTCTCCCAGGGGGAGAGGGGACTGATTGGGGGATATTGGAGAGTTTCACCGACTTGCAGGATCGTTATTGAATCCATAGGCCGGTGTTGATCGAATCGGCTTGATAAGGGTGTCTGGGCTGACGCCATCGCTGGCAAGCCAGCTCCCACAGTGTCCGCGTCGTACACAAAATCAATGAACACCTCGGTATTTGTGGGGGCAGGCAAGCCAGCTCCCACAGTGTCCGCGTCGTACACAAAATCTATGAACACCTCGGTACCTGTGGGAGCTGGCTTGCCAGCGATTGGCGTCGCCGCTATTCCAACATCTTGCTCAACAACCAGCTCCCCGCCGGCCCCGGCGGATACAGCCGCGACCACAAGGCATCAACAAACACCGGTTTTGGCCAGCCACGCACTTTCAGTTCAACCAACAAATCATTGCCAAAGCGCTGCGCCAGCCAACGCGGTAACGGCGCCCAGCCAAAGCCTTTTTCGGCCATTTCCAGCAGCATCAGATAACTCGGCGCCGACCACACCCGGCCTTTGCCGCGACTGTCATAAGGATTGACGATGGTCGCCAGGCGCAACTCCCGATGCTGTTCCAGGATGTGCTGATCAACGTGCTCAAGCTTGGCCAGCGCATGGTCGCGATTGACGAACAAGGCGATTTCCGTGCGCTCGGCCACCGTCGACGTCACCAGATCCGGCGGGTAGTTCTCCTGCATTTCGGCGAAGGCCAGATGCGCGCGGCCGCGTTGCACCAGTTCGATCAGGTCTTCACATTCGGCAATCAAACACTCCAGTTCCAGATCCGGATAGCGCTGTTCGAAACCTGCCAACGCCGCTTCGAATCGGTACGACTGATAGGTATCGGAAATCGCCACCGTCAGCTTCGGCTCGACGCCTTGCGACAGTTGCCGCGCCGTCATTTCCAATCGACTGCTGGCCGCCAGAATCGCTTCGGCGCGTTGCAGCATCACATGACCCGCCGGGGTCAGCGTCGGTTTGCGGCTGCTGCGATCGAACAGCACCAGGTCCAGATCAATCTCCATGCTTGCCACCGCCGCGCTGATGGTCGACTGGCTACGTCCCAATTTGCGCGCCGCCGCGGAGAACGAACCTTGCGTGGCCGCCTGGACAAATGCCAACAGCACTTCTTGCGAGATCATCAACTATCGCCCTGATCGATGGTTATTGATTATGAAGTATCGGTTTGAGAATAGATCATGGCAACCATCTTCACTAAGGAGTCAGACCATGACTACCAATAAGTCCATCACTGAACGTATTTTCCAGGCCGTTGGTTTCGAACTGCTGGCCATTCTGATCTGCACGCCGTTGCTGGCGTGGTTAATGAAAAAGCCGATGCTTGAAATGGGCGCTGTGACAGTGTTGATCGCGCTGCTGGCGCTGGGCTGGAACGTGGTGTTCAACCGTTACTTCGATCGCATGCTGGAACGCATGAACGTCGCGCACAACGCCTGGGTGCGGGTGGTGCACGCGCTGCTGTTCGAGGGTGGTTTGATCGTAATGGGCGTGCCGCTGATTGCCTGGTGGCTGTCGGTCAGCCTGTGGCAGGCGTTTTTGCTCGACATCGGCGTGCTGCTGTTCTTCCTGCCCTACACCTATGTTTATCACTGGGGCTACGATGTGCTTCGTGAACGCTTCATGACCCGCAACGTCTGCCAGAACTAACCCCCCTGTAGGAGCTGCCGCAGGCTGCGATCTGTTGATCTTGCCGTTAAAAATCAAGATCAAAAGATCGCAGCCTGCG
>NZ_RWIL01000148.1:0-160048 GCF_009764635.1 Pseudomonas sp. PB103
TTTTGATCTTGCTTCTAAAAATCAAAAGATCGCAGCCTTCGGCAGCTCCTACATGAGGCGGGCGGCGGATTCTGTGATCAAGCCTAAACTCAATCGTAACGGATCGTTGCAATACAGCCGAAGTCACAAACAGCCGTACAGTCGTGTTGCCACCTTTCATTGTGTACAATCGCGCTGTTTTTTACGCGATACTTGCCAGCGACCTACTGTGCCGTATTACAGTCACGGTCTATTCGCCGCAGTTCTCCCGACTCGAGTGCCCATGAACGAACAGTTGCAACCCCTCAAGAAACAACCGCGAGCAGGCAAAGCCGGCCGCAGCGGAACCCAGGACGATATTGTCTACGCGCATATCTTCGAGGCCATCCTCGAACAGCGTCTGGCGCCCGGCACAAAATTGAGCGAAGAAGCGCTGGGGGAAATCTTTGGGGTCAGCCGCACCATCATTCGCCGCGCGCTGTCGCGTCTGGCCCATGAAGGCGTCGTGCTGTTGCGGCCGAACCGTGGCGCCGTCGTCGCCAGCCCGAGTGTTGAAGAGGCGCGTCAGGTGTTTCTCGCACGCCGTCTGGTTGAGCGCGCGATCACGGAGCTGGCGGTGCAACACGCCACCGCCGAGCAGATCGCCGAATTGCGCCAGATGGTCAACGACGAGCGCGACAGCTTCTCGCGTGGCGATCGCGGTGCCGGTATTCGTCTGTCGGGCGAGTTCCACCTGAAACTGGCGGAAGCGGCGATGAACGCGCCGTTGATCAGCTTCCAGCGCAGTCTGGTTTCGCAGACGTCGCTGATCATTGCCCAATATGAAAGCGGCAACCGCTCGCATTGTTCGTATGACGAACACACGCAGTTGATCGACGCGATCGAGAAACGCGACGGTGAGCTGGCGGTGAATCTGATGATGCACCACATGGATCACATCGACAGCAAGCTCAACCTCGACGAGGAAGGCGCGTCGGATGATCTGCATGCGGTGTTCTCGCATTTGTTGCAGACCAAGAAGCCTGGGCGCCCTGCGGCCAAGCTATAAGTCAGACCGAGTCGCCCCAATCGCTGGCAAGCCAGCTCCCACAGGTTTCTCGGTTTATCGCAGATTTGGTAAACACCATAAATCCCTGTGGGAGCTGGCTTGCCAGCGATAGCAATCTGACAGGCAATAAAAATCCCCCGGACTGAAAAGTACCGGGGGATTTTTTTGCCTTGGGAAAAGCTTAGCGCTGATGCACCAAAGCCCCCGCCGCATACGTCTGCTGCACCGTGCGGTCATCACCCAGCGTCATCAACACAAACAACGACTCGGCAATGTTGTTGGCCTGCTTCAAGCGGTAGCTCAGCAGCGGCGTGGCGTTGTAATCGAGCACCAGGAAGTCTGCGTCGGAACCCGGTTGCAGGTTGCCGATCTTGTCTTCCAGACGCAGCGCCCGCGCGCCACCGAGGGTCGCCAAGTACAGCGACTTGAACGGACTCAGTCGCGCCCCTTGCAGTTGCATCACTTTGTACGCTTCGTTCAGCGTTTGCAGCAGCGAGAAACTGGTGCCGCCACCCACGTCAGTGCCCAGGCCGACATTGAGTTTGTGCTTCTCGGCCATCGGCAAGTTGAACAAGCCGCTACCCAGGAAGAAGTTCGAAGTCGGGCAGAACGAGATCGCCGAGCCGGTTTCCGCCAGTCGCGCGCATTCGTCGTCGCACAGGTGTACGCCGTGAGCGAACACCGAGCGCTCGCCGAGCAATTTGTAGTGGTCGTAAACGTCGAGGTAGCCTTTGCGCTCCGGGAACAGCTCCTTGACCCACTCGATTTCCTTGAGGTTTTCGCTGATGTGGGTCTGCATGTACAGATCCGGGTATTCGGTCAGCAGTTGCCCGGCGAGGGTCAGTTGTTCCGGGGTGCTAGTCGGTGCGAAGCGCGGGGTCACTGCGTAGTGCAAACGGCCCTTGCCGTGCCAGCGCTCGATCAGCGCCTTGCTTTCGACGTAGCTGGATTCGGCGGTATCGGTCAGATAGTCCGGCGCGTTGCGGTCCATCATCACCTTGCCGGCGATCATCCGCAGGTCGAGCTTCTCGGCGGCTTCGAACAACGAGTTCACCGACTGCGGGTGCACGCTGCCGAACACCAGCGCGGTGGTGGTGCCGTTGCGCAGCAGCTCCTTGACGAAAATGTCAGCAACTTCGTCGGCGTGAGCCTTGTCGCCGAACTGGCTTTCGCACGGGAAGGTGTAGGTGTTGAGCCAGTCGAGCAGTTGCTCGCCGTAGGCGCCGACCATGCCGGTTTGCGGAAAGTGAATGTGCGTGTCGATGAAGCCCGGGGTGATCAGCGCGTCTTTGTAGTGCTCGATTTCGATGTCTGCCGGCAGCGTCGGCAGCAAATCACTGGCGTGGCCGAGGGCGCTGATCTTGCCGCCATCGACCACCAGCAGGCCATCCTCGAAATATTCGTAGGAGGCTTCGATTCCGACTTCGGCGGGGTCGGCGATGCTGTGCAGGATGGCGGCGCGGTAGGCTTTGCGAGTCAGAGGCATGAGGGTTCTCTAATCAGTTTGAGGCTTTGAGTTTGGCGGCCTGACTGCGCCGTGAAACCGGCAGCAGTTTGGCAATCGGTTCGGCGCTGGCAGTCTGCTGGCCGAAGTTGGCGTTATAGGTGGCGATGATTTCGCCGGCGATGGAGATGGCGATTTCCACAGGCAGTTTGCCTTTGACTTCGCCGATGCCCATCGGGCAGCGCATGCGTTGCACGACGCCGCTGTCGAAACCGCGATCACGCAGACGGTGTTCGAACTTCACGCGTTTGGTCTTCGAACCGATCAGGCCGAAGTAGGCGAAGTCGTTGCGCTTGAGAATCGCGGCAGTGAGTTCAAGGTCGAGTTGATGGTTGTGGGTCATGACGATGCAATAACTGCCGGCGGGCAGGTCATCGATTTCATCCACAGGCTCTTCGGCGACGATTTTACGCACGCCGTGCGGGATCTGTTCGGGGAATTCGGCATCGCGCGAATCGATCCAGCGCACCCGGCAGGGCAGGCTGGCGAGCAGTGGCACCAAGGCGCGGCCAACGTGGCCGGCACCGAACACGGCGATTTGCGCCTGTACCTGGCCCATCGGTTCGAACAGCAACACGGTGGCGCCGCCGCAGCACTGGCCCAGGCTGGCGCCGAGGCTGAAACGCTCCAGATGGGTGTCCTGCTTACCGCTGGCGAGCATGTCGCGGGCGATCTGCATGGCTTTGTATTCCAGATGCCCGCCACCGATGGTGTCGAAGCTCTGGTTGGCGCTGATGACCATTTTCGAACCGGCGTTGCGTGGCGTCGAGCCGAGTTCTTCGATGATCGTCACCAGCACACAGGGTTCGCCCTGGTTCTGCAGGTCGGCGAGGGCGTCGATCCAGTTGTACATGTTCACCTCGACATCTTCGTTGTCTGTTCGGGCCTCATCGCTGGCAAGCCAGCTCCCACAGGATTTGCGGTGTAACGCCTATCGGTTAACCACCACAAAACCCTGTGGGAGCTGGCTTGCCAGCGATTGGCCGCGCCTCGGTTCTAGAGCGGAGCCAACTCGGTTTCAGCCGCGACGGCTTTCACCGCCTTCAACTGACGCATCTGCTCGCAACCCCACAACACCCGCTCCGGCGTCGCCGGCGCATCAATCTGCGGCTGGTGCTTGTAGTCACCGAGGCTCGCCACCGCATCCTTGATCGCACACCACGACGCAATCCCGAGCATGAACGGTGGTTCACCGACAGCCTTGGAATGGAACACCGTGTCTTCCGGGTTCTTGCGGTTTTCCACCAGTTTTACGCGCAGATCCAGCGGCATGTCCGCCACCGCCGGGATTTTGTAGCTGGCCGGGCCGTTGGTCATCAGCTTGCCTTTGTTGTTCCAGACCAGCTCTTCCATGGTCAGCCAGCCCATGCCCTGGATGAAGCCACCCTCGACCTGACCGATGTCGATGGACGGGTTCAATGAGGCGCCGACGTCGTGAAGAATGTCGGTGCGCAGCATCTTGTACTCGCCGGTCAGGGTGTCGACGATCACTTCGCAGCACGCCGCGCCGAAGGCGAAGTAGTAGAACGGACGGCCACGCGCCTGGCTGCGGTCGTAGTAGATTTTCGGAGTCTTGTAAAAGCCGGTGCTCGACAGCGACACCTGATTGAAATACGCCTGCTGGATCAGCGCTTCAAAGGTCAGGATGTGGTCGCGAACACGCACGTGGCCGTTGTGGAATTCGACGTCTTCTTCAGTGACTTTGAAGTGACGCGCAGCGAATTCGACCAGACGTTTCTTGATGATTTCCGCCGCGTTCTGCGCCGCTTTACCGTTCAGGTCAGCGCCGCTGGACGCCGCGGTCGGCGAGGTGTTCGGCACCTTATCGGTGTTGGTCGCGGTGATCTGTACGCGATCGATTTCCACCTGGAACACTTCGGCCACGACCTGCGCAACTTTGGTGTTCAGGCCCTGACCCATTTCGGTGCCGCCATGGTTCAGATGGATGCTGCCGTCGGTGTAGATGTGGATCAAGGCGCCTGCCTGGTTCAAGAAGCTCGCGGTGAAGGAAATACCGAATTTCACCGGGGTCAGCGCCAGGCCTTTTTTCAGGATCGGGCTGTTGGCGTTGTAGCGACGGATCGCTTCGCGACGCTCGTGATACTGGCTGCTTTCTTCCAGTTCGGCGGTCATCTCTTCGAGCATGTTGTGCTCAACGGTCTGGTAGTAATGGGTGACGTTGCGCTCGGTCTTGCCGTAGTAGTTGGCCTTGCGCACAGCCAGCGGATCGAGGTGCAGGTGACGGGCTATCGCGTCCATCACTTCTTCGATAGCGACCATGCCTTGCGGGCCGCCGAAACCACGGTAAGCGGTGTTCGACGCGGTGTTGGTCTTGCAGCGGTGACCGTTGATGGTCGCGTCGCCCAGGTAGTACGAGTTGTCCGAGTGGAACATCGCGCGGTCAACGATGGAGGCGGACAAGTCCGGCGAGCAACCGCAGTTGCCGGCCAGGTCCATGTTGATTCCGTGCAGGCGCCCGGTGCTGTCGAAGCCAACGTCGTATTCGACGTAGAACGGGTGGCGCTTGCCGGTCATCAGCATGTCTTCGACGCGCGGCAGGCGCATCTTGGTCGGCTGCCCGGTAAGGTGCGCAACCACCGCGCACAGGCACGCCGGGCTGGCGGCCTGAGTTTCCTTGCCACCGAAACCACCGCCCATGCGGCGCATGTCGACGACGATTTTGTTCATCGACACGTCGAGCACTTCGGCGACCAGTTTTTGCACTTCGGTCGGGTTCTGCGTCGAGCAGTAAACGATCATGCCGCCGTCTTCGGTGGGCATTACCGAGGAGATTTGCGTCTCCAGGTAGAAGTGCTCCTGACCACCAATGTGCAGCGTGCCTTGAATGCGGTGTTCAGCCGTGGCCAGTGCAGAGACCGAATCGCCGCGCTGGTGGGTGTGGCTGTCGAGCACGAAGTGGCGTTTGCGCAGGGCTTCGACCACATCCAGCACCGGTTCGAGGTCTTCGTATTCGATGATCGCGGCCATCGCCGCTTTGCGCGCGGTTTCCAGATCTTTCGCCGCGACGGCGAGCACCGGTTGACCGACGAATTGCACGTCATCGATGGCCAGCAGCGGGTCGCCCGGCATCAGCGGGCCGATGTCTTTCAGGCCCGGCACGTCTTCGTGGGTGATGGCGATGCGCACGCCTTCGAAGGCATAGCACGGTGAAGTGTCGATGCTGATGATTTTCGCGTGGGCGCGGTCCGACATGCGTGCATACAGGTGTAACTGGTTGGGGAATTCCAGGCGGTCATCGATGTACTGCGCTTCACCGGACACGTGCTTGGCGGCGCTGTCGTGCTTGACGCTGCGGCCGACACCGGAGGTCAGATCCTTGGCGAACAATTCAGCCAGTTCAGCTTGGGTTTTTTCTACGCCGTGATGGTTAGACATAAGCGGTCACCCGAGTCTCGATGTGCGGTGTTTGCAGTTCGATGAAGTATTTGCGCAGCAGGTTCTGCGCGCTGAGCAGGCGGTATTCCTTGCTGGCGCGGAAGTCCGAGAGCGGGGTGAAATCTTCCGCCAGTGCGGCGCAGGCACGTTCGACCACGGCATTGTTGAACGGCGCACCGATCAGCGCAGCTTCACAGTGGGCAGCGCGTTTCGGGATCGCGGCCATACCGCCGAAGGCCATGCGTGCATCGGTGATCACGCCGTTTTCGACGCGCAGGTTGAACGCGGCGCAGACGGCGGAGATGTCATCGTCCAGGCGCTTGGAGACTTTGTAGGCGCGGAACAACTGTTCAGCCGTGGCGCGCGGCACGATGATCTTCTCGATGAACTCACTTTCCTGACGGGCCGTGACTTTGTAGTCGATGAAGTAATCGTCGAGGTTCAGGGTGCGGCGGGTTTCGCCTTTGCACAGCACCACTTGCGCGCCGAGGGCGATCAGCAGCGGTGGCGAGTCACCGATCGGCGAGGCGTTGCCGATGTTGCCGCCGAGGGTGCCCTGGTTGCGGATTTGCAGCGAGGCAAAGCGGTGCAGCAATTCGCCGAAGTCCGGGTACTCGGCGTTCAACGCTTCGTAGCAGTCGGAGAGGGCGGTAGCAGCGCCGATTTCGATGCGGTCTTCGAAGGTTTCGATGCGCTTCATTTCGGCGACGTTGCCGACGTAGATCATCACCGGCAGGGTGCGGTGGAACTGGGTAACTTCCAGCGCCAGATCGGTGCCGCCAGCGAGCAGGCGCGCTTGTGGATAAGCGTCATAAAGGTCGGCCAGATCGGCGACGGTCAGCGGCACCAGGCAGCGCTTGTCACCACTGTTCAGTTCGCCGATATCGGTCGGGGCGATGGCTTTGAGGCGCGCGATGGTGTCTGCTTCACGGGCATCGAACTGATCCGGCTGCTTGCCGCAGCAGGATTGTTCGGCAGCCGCCAGAATCGGCCGGTAGCCAGTGCAACGGCAGAGGTTGCCGGCCAGTGCTTCGTGGGCTTTGGCGTGATCGGGTGCATCGCTGTTCTTTTGCAGGGCGAACAGCGACATGACGAAACCGGGGGTGCAGAAACCGCACTGCGAACCGTGGCACTCGACCATGGCTTTCTGCACGCTGTGCAGTTCGCCTTTGTGCTTGAGGTCTTCGACGCTGATCAATTGTTTGCCGTGCAGCGACGAGACGAAAGTCAGGCACGAGTTGAGGCTGCGATAGCGAATGTGTTCGCGGCCATCGTCATCCGTTTGCAACTCACCGACCACTACGGTGCAGGCGCCGCAGTCACCGCTGGCGCAACCTTCTTTGGTGCCCGATTTACCGACGTGTTCACGCAGGTAATTGAGCACAGTCAGATTCGGGTCCAGGGCGTGCTCGCTACGGAGTTCCTGGTTAAGTAAAAACTGGATCACGGAAGGCCTCGCAGACTCATTATTGTTGTTAACCGACGTGAACCGAATTTAGCAGGTCTGACTTTTCGGTCAATGGTTTTCTGACTTAAAGGTCAGGAAAATCCATTTCGTCGATCAACAACGTGTCTATTCAGTATTGACCTTCATTGGTCACCCCGCTTTTTTGCGGGATTCGTGCCAAAAACCGCCGAGTGGGCACTCCGCCATGACCGTGCATTTGCGCTACACTGCGCCGCTTGTGCAGATCGATAGAGTTTGAAGGACAACCATGACGTTCAAGGCGCCGGACAGCCTCGCCGAGCAAATTGCTCACCACCTCGCCGAACGCATCATTCGTGGCGAAATGAAGCCGGGAGAGCGCATCCAGGAACAGAAGGTCACGCTGGCGCTCAATGTCAGCCGCGGTTCGGTCCGCGAAGCCTTGCTGATCCTCGAACGCCGGCACCTGATCGCGATCCTGCCGCGCCGTGGCGCGCACGTCACCGAGCTGACGCCGCACAAGGTGCAGAGCCTGTGCACGCTGATGAGCGAGCTGTACATCCTGCTCGGCAACTCGGTGGCCAATGGCTGGCAAGTGCAGTCGGACATGGCGCCGTTCGTGCAGATTCAGCAGCGCCTGACCGCCAGTTTCGAGCGTCAGGACATCCGCAGCTTCGTCGACGACAGCTTCAGCGTGATGCGCGCCGCCTATCCGTTCGCCAATAACCCTTACCTGCAAGAAACGGTCGAGAACCTGCAACCGGCGATGAGCCGCGCGTACTTCCTCGCCCTCGAACAGCGCAAGGCTTCAATGAGCGAGTTCCTCGAACTGTTCGAACGCCTGCTGGCCGCCGTGCTTGCCCGTGATTTGCCGCAGATCCGCATCGTGCTGACGGCTTACGCCCAGCGCAGCTGCGATCTGGTGGTTTCTGCCCTGACGGTTGCCTAAGCGTGCGGCTCAAGTGCATCAAGCTGGCGGGATTCAAATCCTTCGTCGATCCGACCACGGTGAACTTCCCCAGTAACATGGCGGCGGTCGTCGGGCCGAACGGTTGCGGCAAGTCGAACATCATCGACGCCGTCCGCTGGGTGATGGGCGAAAGTTCGGCGAAGAACCTGCGTGGCGAGTCGATGACCGACGTCATCTTCAACGGTTCGACCAGCCGCAAACCGGTGAGTCAGGCCAGTATCGAGCTGGTTTTCGACAACTCCGACGGCACGCTCCTGGGCGAGTACGCAGCCTACGCGGAAATCTCGATTCGCCGCAAAGTCACCCGCGACAGCCAGACCACCTATTACCTCAACGGCACCAAATGCCGTCGTCGCGACATCACCGATATCTTCCTCGGCACCGGCCTCGGCCCGCGCAGCTACTCGATCATCGAGCAGGGGATGATCTCCAAGCTGATCGAATCCAAGCCGGAAGACCTGCGCAACTTCATCGAAGAAGCCGCCGGTATCTCGAAATATAAAGAGCGCCGCCGCGAGACCGAAAACCGTATCCGCCGCACCCACGAAAACCTCGCGCGTCTGACCGACCTGCGCGATGAGCTGGAACGACAACTCGAACGCCTGCACCGCCAGGCCGAAGCGGCGAAGAAGTATCAGGAATTCAAAGCCGAGGAGCGTCAGCTCAAGGCGCAACTGTCGGCCCTGCGCTGGCAGGATCTCAACGATCAGGTCGGCCAGCGCGAGTCGATCATCGGCACGCAGGAAATCAGTTTTGAAGCCTTGGTCGCCGAGCAGCGCAATGCCGACGCGGCCATCGAACGCTTGCGTGACGGGCACCATGACCTGTCCGAACGCTTCAATCTGGTGCAGGGGCGCTTTTATTCGGTCGGCGGCGACATCGCCCGGGTCGAGCAGAGCATCCAGCACGGCCAGCAACGTCTGCGTCAGTTGCAGGACGATCTGAAAGAAGCCGAGCGCGCACGTCTGGAAACCGAATCGCATCTGGGCCACGACCGCACCTTGCTGCTGACCCTCGGCGAAGAGCTGGACATGCTCACCCCCGAGCAGGAAGTCACCAGCGCGGCCGCCGAAGAAGCCGCCGCCGCGCTGGAGGATTCCGAAAGCGTCATGCACGGCTGGCAGGAGCAGTGGGACGCCTTCAATCTGACCGCCGCCGAACCGCGCCGCCAGGCCGAAGTGCAGCAGTCGCGCATTCAGCAGCTGGAAACCAGCATGGAGCGTCTGGCTGATCGGCAAAAGCGTCTTGGCGAAGAGCGCGCGTTACTCTCGGCTGACCCCGAAGACGCGGCGATCATGGAACTCAACGAGCAGCTCGCCGAGTCCGAAGCGACCCTCGAAGATTTGCAGACCAGTGAAGAAGCGCAGGTCGAAAAGCTTGAACAACTGCGCCAGGAATTGCAGCAGGCGTTGACCTCGCAGCAGCAGGCGCAGGGTGATTTGCAGCGCCTCAACGGTCGCCTCGCGTCTCTCGAAGCGTTGCAGCAAGCCGCGCTCGATCCGGGCACCGGCACCGCCGAGTGGCTGAAGGAACACCACCTCGCCGAGCGTCCGCGTCTGGCCGAGGGCTTGAAGGTTGAGGCCGGTTGGGAATTGGCGGTGGAAACCGTGCTCGGTGCTGATCTGCAAGCGGTGCTGGTCGACGATTTCAGCGGCTTCGATTTGTCCGGTTTTACTCAGGGCGATCTGCGTCTGCTCAGCCCGGCCAGCGATGGCGTGCGGGTGGCGGGCAGCTTGCTGGATAAAGTCGACGCGCAGATCGATCTGTCGCCGTGGCTCGGTCAGGTCAAACCGGTCGACAGCCTTGAGCAAGCCTTGGCTTTGCGCGGGCAGTTGAGCGCCGGCGAGAGCTTGATTAGCCGCGACGGTTACTGGGTCGGTCGGCACTTTTTACGCGTACGACGTGCCAGCGAAGCAGAAAGCGGCATGCTTGCCCGTGGCCAGGAAATCGAAGCGCTGCACCTCGAACGCGAAGAGAAAGAAGCCACGGTCGAGGCCATGGAAACCCGTCTGCAAACTCTGCGTGCGCAACAGCGCCAGCAGGAAAACGGTCGCGAACATTTGCGCCGTTTGCTACAAGACGAAGCGCGCCAGCAAGGCGAATTGAAAGCTCAGCTGTCCGCCGGCAAAGCCAAGGCCGAGCAACTGACTCTGCGTCGTACCCGTCTCGATGAAGAGCTGGTCGAACTCGGCGAACAGCGCGAGCTTGAGCACGAACAAGTCGGCGAAGCGCGCATGCAATTGCAGGACGCGCTGGATGCCATGGCGCTGGACACCGAGCAGCGCGAGTTGCTGCTGGCCCAGCGCGACAGCCTGCGCGAACGCCTCGATCGCGTGCGGCAGGAAGCGCGGCAGCACAAGGATCATGCCCATCAACTGGCCGTGCGTCTTGGCTCGTTGCGCGCGCAGCACGACTCCACGCGCCAGGCGCTCGAGCGCCTGGAAATGCAGGCCGAGCGCCTGACTGAAAAGCGCGAACAGTTGAGTCTGAATCTGGAGGAGGGCGAGGCACCGCTGGAAGAGCTGCGTCTGAAACTCGAAGAGCTGCTCGACAAGCGCATGACTGTCGACGAAGAACTCAAGACCGCGCAGATCGCCCTCGAAGACGCCGACCGCGAACTGCGCGATGCAGAAAAACGCCGGACTCAGGCCGAGCAGCAATCACAATTGATTCGCGGCCAGCTCGAACAGCAGCGCATGGAATGGCAAGCCCTGACGGTGCGGCGCAAGGCTTTGCAGGATCAATTGCTCGAAGACGGCTACGATCTGAATGGCGTGCTCGCAACATTAACCGCGCAAGCCAGTGAACGCGAAGCTGAAGAAGAACTCGAACGCATCAGCGCGCGGATTCAGCGCCTGGGTGCGATCAACCTCGCGGCCATCGATGAATACACGCAACAGTCCGAGCGTAAACGTTATCTGGACGCGCAGAACGCCGATCTGGTCGAAGCGCTGGAGACCCTCGAGAACGTAATCCGCAAGATCGACAAGGAGACCCGCAACCGCTTCAAAGATACCTTTGATCAGATCAATGGCGGTTTACAGGCACTTTTTCCAAAAGTTTTCGGTGGTGGACGGGCGTATTTGGAACTGACGGGCGAAGATCTACTCGATACAGGGGTAACGATCATGGCGCAGCCGCCAGGAAAGAAGAACAGCACCATCCATTTGCTCTCCGGCGGGGAGAAAGCCCTCACCGCGCTGGCACTGGTTTTTGCCATCTTCAAGTTGAACCCGGCGCCGTTCTGCATGCTCGATGAGGTTGACGCACCGCTGGATGACGCTAACGTTGGACGCTACGCACGCTTGGTCAAAGAGATGTCGCAGACCGTGCAGTTCATCTATATCACCCACAACAAGATCGCCATGGAAATGGCCGAGCAGTTGATGGGGGTGACGATGCATGAACCGGGTTGTTCGCGACTGGTAGCCGTGGATGTCGAGGAGGCGATGGCGATGGTGGACGCCTAGCGGCGCAGCTTCGAGCGATAAGTTGCGAGCTGCAAGTTTAAAGCTTGTCGCTCATAGCTCGGAACTTGCAGCTGAGCTGCGCACGGATAACGATAGGCTGGCTATTTGAATGAAGATGGCAAATCGACACAATTTGCGCAGCGATTTCGACAGACGGTGTAAAGTTGTCTTTGGTCGTGCTAGTTTAATGTCAATTTTTCGTATACGTGGGCAAAACGCCTGTCAGAACATAGAGTTGGCGCCACGTTTTAAAGCGGTTTGCACAATGTAAACCCCTTATTTTTCAGCATTTTTTATAGAGGCACGGGATTACATGGAAATCGGTCTGCGCGAGTGGCTGATCGTCATCGGCATCATAGTGATAGCCGGTATTCTTTTCGATGGCTGGCGCCGTATGCGCGGCGGCAAGGGAAAACTGAAATTCCGTCTTGACCGAAGTCTGTCCAACCTGCCGGACGAGGACACCAGCGCTGAGCTGTTGGGCCCGGCTCGCGTGCTGGACAACCATAAAGAACCACAGCTGGACGAACACGATCTGCCATCGGTGAGCATGCCGGCCCGCGAAGCACGCGAGCCTCGCGAATCCGGTTCGAAACGTGGCAAGCGTGGCGGCAAGGGTTCGGCGCAGGGCGACTTGAACCTCGATCTGGATCTGGACGACGGCCCGGGCTTCAGTAGCCGTGACGACGACTTCGTTGAAGACACCAAGCCTGCGCCTGCCGTGGTCGACAAAGACCAGCCGCAAGCCGAAGAAGTGCTGGTGATCAGCGTGATCTGCCGTGACGCTGCCGGCTTCAAAGGCCCGGCGCTGTTGCAGAACATTCTGGAAAGCGGTCTGCGTTTTGGCGAGATGGATATTTTCCACCGTCACGAAAGCATGGCTGGCAACGGCGAAGTGCTGTTCTCCATGGCCAACGCGGTCAAACCGGGCATCTTCGATCTGGACGACATTGACCATTTCAGCACCCCGGCGGTGAGCTTCTTCCTCGGTCTGCCGGGCCCGCGTCATCCGAAGCAAGCCTTCGACGTGATGGTCGCTGCAGCGCGCAAGCTGTCGCAGGAACTGAACGGCGAGCTGAAAGATGATCAGCGCAGCGTGCTGACCGCGCAAACGATCGAGCACTACCGTCAGCGCATCGTCGAATTCGAACGCCGCGCCCTGACCCAGAAGCGCTAAGGCCAAGATCAAAAGATCGCAGCCTCGTTTCACTCGACAGCTCCTACAGGAATGCGATTTCTGTAGGAGCTGCCGAAGGCTGCGATCTTTTGCTTCTGCTGCCACAGATAGATGAATTAGAGCAGCCTCGGCTGCTCTTTTGCTTTATGAGAGAACACCCATGACCGCCGCCAAAAACCGCATCCTAGAACTGCGCGCTGAACTCGATCAGCACAACTACCGTTACCACGTCCTCGACGAACCGAGCATTCCGGACGCCGAGTACGATCGGTTGTTCCACGAGCTCAAGGCGCTGGAAGCGGCCAACCCGGAACTGATCACCAGCGACTCGCCAACCCAGCGCGTCGGCAGCGTGGCGCTGACCGCGTTCACCCAGGTGCGTCACGAAGTGCCGATGCTCAGCCTCGGCAACGCCTTCGAAGAAAGCGACATGCGCGAGTTTGATCGCCGCGTCACCGAAGGTCTGGATCTGCCGGTCGGCGATCTGTTCGGCGGCAGTGCGGCGGTGGAATACAGCTGCGAGCCGAAGCTCGATGGCCTGGCGGTCAGCCTGCTCTATCAGGACGGCGTATTGGTACGCGGCGCCACGCGCGGCGACGGCACCACCGGCGAAGACATCAGCGTCAACGTACGTACCGTGCGCAATATCCCGCTGAAGCTGCACGGCGAAGGCTGGCCGGCGACGCTGGAAGTGCGCGGTGAAGTGTTCATGTCCAAGGCCGGTTTCGAGCGCCTCAACGCCTCGCAACTGGAAGTCGGCGGCAAGACCTTCGCCAACCCGCGCAACGCCGCGGCCGGCAGCTTGCGCCAGCTGGACTCGAAGATCACCGCCAACCGTCCGCTGGAATTCTGCTGCTACGGCATCGGCCAGGTCTCCCACGATATTGCCGACACCCACATCGGCAACCTCAAGCAGTTGCAGAAGTGGGGCATGCCGATCAGCCACGAGCTGAAACTGGCAAAAGGCATCGACGAGTGCCTGGATTACTACCGCGACATCGGCGCGCGCCGTAACGCGCTGACCTATGAAATCGACGGTGTGGTGTTCAAGGTCAACAGCATTGCTGATCAGCGCGAACTGGGCTTCCGCGCCCGCGAACCACGTTGGGCAATCGCGCATAAATTCCCGGCCATGGAAGAGCTCACCGAGCTGCTCGACGTCGAGTTTCAGGTCGGTCGTACTGGCGCGGTTACGCCGGTCGCGCGTCTGAAACCGGTCAAAGTCGCCGGCGTCACCGTGGCCAACGCCACGTTGCACAACATGGATGAAGTCGCGCGTCTGGGCCTGATGATTGGCGACACGGTGATCATTCGCCGTGCCGGTGATGTGATTCCGCAAGTGGTGCAAGTGGTCATGGATCGCCGCCCGGAAAACGCACGCGCGGTGCAGATCCCGGAGAGCTGCCCGGTGTGCGGCTCGCACGTTGAGCGCACGCAACTGATCAAGCGCAGCAAGGGCAAGGAAACCGTCAGCGAAGGCGCGGTGTATCGCTGCGTCGGGCGTCTGGCCTGTGGTGCGCAATTGAAGCAGGCGATCATTCACTTCGTCTCGCGCCGGGCGATGGACATCGAAGGCCTTGGCGACAAGAGCGTCGAGCAACTGGTCGATGAAGGTCTGGTCAATTCGCCGGCCGATCTGTATGCGCTGAAGTTCGACGACATCGTCGATCTCGAAGGTTTTGCCGAGGTGTCCAGTAACAAGCTGCTGGCGGCCATCGAGGACAGCAAGAAGCCGAGCCTCGCGCGCTTCATCTATGCGCTGGGCATTCCTGATGTCGGCGAAGAGACGGCCAAGGTGCTGGCGCGTTCGCTGGGTTCGCTGGAGCGGGTGCAGCAGGCGTTGCCACAAGTGCTGACGTATCTGCCGGATGTCGGTCTGGAAGTGGCGCACGAGATTCACAGCTTCTTTGAAGATGCGCATAACCAGCAGGTGATCAGCGAATTGCTCGGGCATGGTTTACAGATTCAGGATCAGGGTGAGCTGGGTGCGGAATTCGCGGCCAGTACCACGCTGGGCGGCTTCCTCGACAAGCTGCACATTCCTTCGGTCGGCCCTGGTGGCGCGCAGAAACTGGCGGACAAGTTTGGCTCGCTGGAGGCGGTGATGAACGCTGACTGGCTGGACATGCGTCAGGCGTTGCCGGAGAAGCAGGCGAATTCGGTTCGCGAGTTTTTTGCCCTGCCTGAGAACCGGCAACTGGCCGAGGCCTCCGAGAAGCAGCTGCGTGATTTCGGCATGCATTGGCAGAGCGAGAAGAAAGTCGTCGAAGGCTTGCCGTTGGCTGGCGAGACTTGGGTGTTGACGGGCAAGGTTGAATTGATGAGCCGTGACGTAGCCAAGGATCACCTGGAAAGCCTGGGCGCGAAGGTTGCCGGTTCGGTCTCGGCGAAGACTCATTGCGTGGTTGCAGGCCCTGGTGCCGGTTCCAAACTGACCAAGGCCAATGAGCTGGGCGTGAAAGTGATGGACGAAGAAACCTTCATCGCCTTCCTCAAAACCCACGGCCTTCAGGTCTGACACAAAACCCACGGCCTTCAGGTCTGACACAAAACCCATGGCCTTCAGGTCTGACACAAAACCCACGGCCTTCAGGTCTGACACAAAGCCCATGGCCTTCAGGTCTGACACAAAACCTTGGCCTTCAGGTCTGACACAAAACCCTGTGGCGAGGGGATTTATCCCCGTTCGGCGACGCAGTCGTCGCAAAACCGTACAACGCGGTACATCTGACTAACCGCGTTGTATGGATTTGGGGTCGCTTCGCAACCCAACGGGGATAAATCCCCTCGCCACAATGGTGCAATCACCTGGTTGCACTGTTATGGGTGGGAACGATGTTGTCATGGGAATGATCTAGTCTCTGCAAGCCCCAGGGAGAGATCGCCATGCACCGCTTTTTCGAGCAGCTCAGTTCCCGCATCATCGCGCCGTTCATGGCCGAATCCTCACGCAACAGCAAAGTCTGGCCGTGCCGCTGCGGCCAGTCGTTGTTCTTTCGCAACAGCCAGTGCCTGGCCTGCAATGCCTTGCTCGGTTACCAACCGGAAGAAAGCCGCATCACCTCGCTGTCGCCCGGCGCGGAGAACGGCACCTGGACACTGGATGCCGATCCCGACGCAGGGCTCTATCGCCGCTGCGCCAACCTCGACACCCCCGCCGCGTGTAACTGGCTGCTGCCGGCCAGCGTTGACGATGCCTTGTGCGTCGCCTGCAGCCTCAACCGCACCATCCCCGACCTGTCCGACCCGGAAAACCCCGAGCGCTGGCGCAAAGTCGAAATCGCCAAGCGTCGCCTTGTCGCGCAACTGATCACCCTCGGCCTGCCCGTCATTCCGAAAACCGTGGATGAAGACACCGGCCTGGCGTTCGATTTCATCGGTGTCGACCTCCAGGGCAACGCACCGATGACCGGCCATGCCAACGGGTTGATCACCCTCGACATCAAAGAAGCCGACGACGCCCACCGCGAGCAGGTGAGGGCGCAGATGCACGAACCCTATCGCACGCTGCTCGGGCATTTTCGTCATGAGGTCGGCCACTATTACTGGGATCGATTGATCGCCAACGGCCCATGGCTGGGATCGTTTCGTAGTCTGTTCGGCGACGAGCGCGCCAGTTACGCCGAAGCACTGGATCGCCATTACCAGCAGGGCGCGCCACTCGACTGGCCGCAGCACTACGTCAGCGCCTACGCAACCATGCACCCGTGGGAAGACTGGGCGGAAACCTGGGCGCATTACCTGCACATGATGGACGCGGTGGACACCGCGCTGGGCTTCGGCATGAGCGCGCGGGAAATGGATTTCGACTACCAGCCGTTTCCGACCAGCACGCTGTACGACCCGGAACATCCTGGCGGCGAGGCGTTCCTATCGTTCGTCAACGCGTGGATCGAACTGGCCGGGATGCTCAATGAACTGTCACGCAGCATGGGGCAGCCGGATTTCTACCCGTTCGTGCTGCCGGCGGCTGCGATTGCCAAGCTGCACTTCATTCATCTGGTGATTCAGCAGGCGGGCGGTAGGGCGGACGAGGTGTTGGCGCTATAAGGTCAAAAGATCGCAGCCTGCGGCAGCTCCTACAGGTGAACGCGCATCCATGTAGGAGCTGCCGCAGGCTGCGATCTTTATGTCCTTGACCTTGTTCATGTTTTTAATCTGCAACCAACGGTTGTAACTTCGTCTCAGATAGGTACAATGGCGCGGCTCGCCGACAGGCAAGCGTCGTTATGGTGACCCCATCGGTCCCCCCGCAACGATTACCCGTGAACCTGGTCAGAGCCGGAAGGCAGCAGCCACAGCGGGAACATTGTGTGCCGGGGTGTGGCTGGTGGGGTTACCACCTTAACGAACAATCGAACGCTTCAACCAGAACTGCATGGGTTTCGCCCACTGCGGTTTTTTTGTGTCTGCGATTTGCCGTCCCGACACAAATCCCACTGCTGATGAGGATACTGTGGGAGCTGGCTTGCCAGCGATAGCGGTGGGTCAAGTTCATCTATTTCACTGAAAATCCGCAATCGCTGGCAAGCCAGCTCCCACAAGGTTACGGGGTGTTGTCGGAGTGGCCGGTGTAGAGCCGGATAATCTCATCAATCTCCCCCGACATTTGCATCCGCAGCAACGTGCGCAATATCCGCTGCACCGGCACTTTCGGGTCATTCCTCACGTAACAACCGACTTTCTGTTCCTGCAACACGGCGACACCTTGCAGTTGTTGTGCGGGCATCAGGCGCTGATTGAACCAGTCAAGCGTCCACTGATTGCTCACCGCATAGCGATAACGCCCGGCCAGCAGCTTCTCCAGCACCTGCTCCTGATTGCGCGCATCTTCACGTTGCAGGCGATCGGCATCGAACAGCGGTTGCAGAGTCGGGTAGGTGTAGCCAAGGACGGTGCCGATGGATTGGCGGGGCAGGTGAGCGGGATCGGCACTGGCCGGCTGATCCTGGCGGCTGATCAACAAGTCGCGTTGAAACAGCAGCGGCAGACTCCAGATGTAATCCCCCGACTGATTCGGCAGCCACGATTGCGCGGCATAGCAACGCACGTCAATCTCGCCTTGCTCCATCGCCGTCTGCACGCGCGCGCGGGGCAAGACGTGAAACTCGGCCGGTACGCCGATCTGCGTGGCCAGGCTGAGCATCAGGTCGTAGAGAATGCCTTGGGTTGGGCGGCCGCGCTCGAACTGCACCATCGGCATCGCCCAACTGTCGGGCATGGCGAAGCGCAACGGCGGTTCCGCTGCCGTCACGCTCAGGCTGATTCCCAGCAGTGCCCCCAAGGCCCAACGCATAAATGCTCCGGTAATTCCCTGTCCTGGGCCGATAAAAGCCTCTGCTGATGCAGCTTAGCCATATTAGACGAGGACACCGGATGCAATTTTGCCCTTGCTCCGCTAGCATTAGCCGCTTCTGCTTCCTTCGCTGCGACGGTTTTCGATGAGTTATCAGGTTCTTGCACGTAAATGGCGTCCGCGCTCGTTCCGCGAAATGGTCGGCCAGACCCATGTGCTCAAGGCTCTGATCAATGCCTTGGACAGCCAGCGGCTGCACCACGCGTACCTGTTTACCGGTACGCGCGGGGTGGGTAAAACCACGATTGCGCGGATCATTGCCAAATGCCTGAACTGTGAAACAGGTATCACTTCCAGCCCGTGCGGCGAGTGCTCGGTTTGCCGTGAAATCGACGAGGGCCGTTTCGTCGACCTGATCGAGATCGACGCCGCGAGCCGCACCAAGGTCGAAGACACCCGCGAGCTGCTCGACAACGTGCAGTACGCGCCAAGCCGTGGGCGCTTCAAGGTCTACCTGATCGACGAAGTGCACATGCTTTCCAGCCATTCCTTCAATGCGCTGCTGAAAACCCTCGAAGAGCCGCCGCCGTACGTCAAGTTCATCCTGGCGACCACTGACCCGCAGAAACTTCCGGCAACGATTTTGTCGCGCTGCCTGCAGTTCTCGCTGAAGAACATGACGCCGGAGCGTGTGGTCGAGCATTTGACCCACGTGCTGACCGCCGAAAACGTGCCGTTCGAAGACGATGCACTGTGGCTGCTCGGTCGCGCCGCTGACGGTTCGATGCGTGACGCCATGAGCCTGACCGATCAGGCCATCGCCTTCGGTGAAGGCAAGGTGCTCGCCACCGACGTGCGGGCGATGCTCGGCACGCTGGATCATGGCCAGGTCTATGACGTCCTGCATTCGTTGATCGAAGGCGACGCCAAGGCGCTGCTCGAAGGCGTGCGTCACCTGGCCGAGCAAGGCCCGGACTGGAATGGCGTGCTGTCGGAAATTCTCAACGTGCTGCACCGCGTAGCCATCGCTCAGGCGCTGCCGGAAGGCGTCGATAACGGCCATGGCGACCGCGATCGCGTGCTGGCCTTGGCGCAGGCCTTGCCGGCCGAAGACGTGCAGTTCTATTACCAGATGGGCCTGATCGGTCGCCGCGATTTGCCGCTGGCGCCGGATCCGCGCGGCGGTTTCGAAATGGTCCTGCTGCGAATGCTCGCCTTCCGGCCCGCTGATACGGCGGACGCCCCGAGGCAACCGCTAAAGCCAGTGGGGATCAGCCAGGCCACAGTTGATTCCGCAAATTCAGTGGCTGCCGCGCCCAAGCCTGCGCCGGTAGTTGCTGCGGCTGTTGCACCGACACCGATGCCTGCGCCAGTTCCTGAGCCAGTGGCTGCACCGGCACCCGAGCCCGAGTCTGCGCCGGTTGCTCCTGTTGCAGAGCCACGCCCTGAGCCGGCGCCCGTCATCGCCGAAGCGGTCGCCGAAGCAGTCGTCGATCTGCCGTGGAACGATCCCGTAGAGGCCGAGCCAGAGGCTGAGCCGGAACAGCAGCCAGCCGTCGAGCCCATGCTGGAAACCGCCGCCGAGCAGCCCGAATTGCCGCCGATGCCGTTGCCGACCCCGGACAGCGTCGTCCCTGACGCGCCGGAGTGGGCCGCTGCGCCGATTCCCGAGCCATCAGTCGCTGACGTCGATGCCGCCACACCGGGCATGGACACGGACGATGAGCCGCCGCTGGACGAGGATTACATCGAGCCGGACCTGGATTCGGCCTACAGCTACCTTGACGAACTGGCCAGTGAACACGCCGCCGAACCTGCCCCGGAACCTGAGCCAGAGCCTGCTGCTGCGCCGGCAACCGGTCTGGCGCTGCAATGGCTGGAGCTGTTCCCGAAACTGCCGATCTCCGGCATGACCGGGAGCATCGCCGCCAACTGCACGTTGATCGCCGTCGATGGCGATCATTGGCTGCTGCACCTGGACCCGGCGCACAGCGCACTGTTCAACGCCACCCAGCAGCGTCGTCTCAACGATGCATTGAATCAGTACCACGGCCGCACGCTGACGCTGACCATGGAGCTGATCAAGCCCGAACAGGAAACCCCGGCCCAGGCGGCGTCCCGTAAACGCGTGAACCGTCAGCGTGAAGCGGAGGAGTCGATCCACGGCGATCCGTTCATCCAGCAGATGGTTCAGCAGTTTGGCGCGGTGGTGCGACACGATACTATTGAACCTGTCGATGCCTTGGTCGCCCAAGGCTAATAACTGAAGGCGCTCGGCCGCGATGGCCGGGCGCTGTTTTGATCCAAGTACTTTTGAGGTGATTCCCATGATGAAAGGTGGCATGGCCGGCCTGATGAAGCAGGCGCAGCAGATGCAGGAAAAAATGGCCAAGATGCAGGAAGAACTGGCCAACGCTGAAGTCACCGGCAAGGCCGGCGGCGACATGGTCACCGTGGTGATGACCGGTCGCCACGACGTCAAAAGCGTGAGCATCGACCCAAGCCTGGTTGAAGGCCTCAGCGAAGACGACAAAGAAATGCTTGAAGCCGTTGTGGCTGCCGCCGTCAACGACGCCGTGCGCAAGATCGAAGCCAACAGCCAGGAAAAAATGGGCGGCATGACCGCCGGCATGAACCTGCCTGCGGGTATGAAACTGCCATTCTGATTCGCCAAGCGGCGGCAGATGAGCTACACAAAATGCCAGGCCTCGCGCCTGGCATTTTTGTTTCCGGCCCATCACCAGAGCACCCTGTAGGAGCTGTCGAGTGAAACGAGGCTGCGATCTTTTGATCCTGATCTTTAAACGAAAAATCAAGATCAAAAGATCGCAGCGTGCCGCAGTTCCTACATGAATGTCGTGCGAAACATCGAACGCGCAAAAGCCGCAACGGTCTGCTCCCTATACCCGCTGAATTCATCATTCACAGGAGACGCTGACATGTCCGACCCTCTTACCCTCAATCAACGCTTCGTCCTCGCCTCGCGCCCGGTTGGCGCGCCGACACCGGAAAACTTCCGTCTCGAACGCGAAGCGCTGCCGGATCTGCAGGACGGCCAGGTACTGCTGAAAACCCTTTACCTGTCCCTCGACCCCTACATGCGCGGGCGCATGAGCGATGCACCGTCCTACGCCGCCCCGGTACAAATCGGCGAGGTGATGACCGGTGGCGCTGTCAGCCGTGTCGAGGATTCGCGTCATCCGAAGTTTCATAAAGGCGATCTGGTGGTCGGTGCCACAGGCTGGCAAAGCCACAGCATCAGTGACGGCCGCAACATCATCCCGATTCCGTCGGGGTTGCCGAGCCCGTCGATGGCCCTCGGCGTCCTGGGCATGCCCGGCATGACCGCGTACATGGGCCTGATGGACATCGGCCAGCCGAAAGAAGGCGAGACCCTTGTGGTCGCCGCGGCTTCCGGTGCGGTGGGCTCGGTGGTCGGCCAAGTGGCGAAAATCAAAGGTTTGCGTGCGGTTGGCGTGGCCGGCGGCGCCGAGAAGTGCAAATACGTCGTCGAAGAGCTGGGTTTTGACGCCTGCATCGACCACAAGGCCCCTGACTTCGCCGAACAACTGGCCAAGGCCTGCCCCGACGGCATCGACATCTATTACGAAAACGTCGGTGGCCACGTATTCGACGCAGTCGTGCCGTTGCTCAACGCGAAGGCACGCATTCCGCTGTGCGGCCTTATCGCCGGTTACAACGCCTCTGAAGCCCCTAAAGGCCCGGATCGCCTGCCGATGCTGCAACGCACGCTGTTGACCAAGCGCGTGCGCATTCAGGGCTTTATCGTGTTTGACGACTACGGTGATCGTCAGCCGGAGTTCGTCAGCCACATGGTGCCGTGGGTACGCGACGGCAAGGTCAAATTCCGCGAGGACGTGGTCGAAGGCCTGGAGCAGGCGCCCGAAGCGTTTATCGGTCTGCTGGAGGGGCGCAACTTCGGCAAACTGGTGGTGAAGGTCGCCCAGGACTGAGTATTTGACGCTGGCCAGAGGCGCGGGTATAAACCGCGTCTCGTTGTTTTGTCGGACTTTTTACCCATGAGCTTCAGCCCTTTGATTCGCCAACTGATCGACGCTTTGCGCACTTTGCCGGGCGTCGGTCAGAAAACCGCCCAGCGCATGGCGTTGCAGATGCTCGAGCGTGACCGCAGCGGCGGTTTGCGTCTGGCGCAGGCACTCAACCAAGCCATGGAAGGCGTCGGGCACTGCCGCCAGTGCCGCACGCTGACCGAAGACGATTTGTGCCCGCAATGCGCCGACACCCGCCGCGACGACACGTTGCTGTGCGTGGTGGAAGGGCCGATGGACGTTTACGCGGTCGAGCAGACCGGTTTCCGTGGGCGCTACTTTGTGCTCAAAGGGCATTTGTCGCCGCTCGATGGTCTGGGGCCTGAGGCGATCGGCATTCCGCAATTGATGGCGCGGATCGAAGAGGCGGGGACGTTTGCTGAAGTCATCCTCGCGACCAACCCGACGGTTGAAGGCGAGGCCACGGCGCATTACATCGCGCAGTTGTTGCAGAACAAGGGTCTGATCGCTTCGCGGATTGCCCATGGTGTGCCGTTGGGCGGCGAGCTGGAGCTGGTCGATGGCGGCACGCTGGCGCATTCGTTTGCCGGGCGTAAACCGATTTCCCTCTGATAAAAATCAAAAGATCGCAGCCTGCGGCAGCTCCTGCATTGGAATGCATTTCCCTGTAGGAGCTGCTGCAGGCTGCGATCTTTTGATCTTCTGTATCTTGTAAACCAAGCAAGCGCTCGGTTAATGTCGGCGAACCCTTCCGTGGAGCTCGCCCATGCCTGCCTTTCAGGAATACTTCGACCCCAGCCACCAAATGGTCCGCGACAGCGTCAGACGTTTCGTCGAACGCGAGATCCTGCCGGACATTGATCAGTGGGAAGAGGCCGAAAGTTTCCCCCGTGAGCTGTACCTGAAGGCGGGCGCCGCCGGAATACTCGGTATCGGTTACCCCGAGGCGCTCGGTGGCAGCCATGAAGGCGACCTGTTCGCCAAGGTCGCCGCCAGTGAAGAACTGATGCGCTGCGGCTCTGGCGGCCTGGTGGCGGGGCTGGGGTCAATGGATATCGGTCTGCCGCCGATCGTCAAATGGGCGCGCCCCGAAGTACGCGATCGCGTCGTCCCGCAAGTGCTCAGCGGCGAAAAAATCAGCGCCCTGGCCGTGACCGAACCGGGTGGTGGATCGGACGTCGCCAACCTGCAGACCCGCGCCGTGCGTGAAGGTGAAGTCTATCGCGTCAGCGGCAGCAAGACCTTTATCACCAGCGGCGTACGCGCCGACTTCTACACCGTCGCGGTGCGCACCGGTGCGCCGGGTTTTGCCGGCATCAGTCTGTTGCTGATCGAGAAGGGTACGCCGGGCTTCACCGTCGGCCGCCAGCTGAAGAAAATGGGCTGGTGGGCGTCGGACACCGCTGAATTATTCTTCGACGATTGCCGTGTGCCTGTAGGAAATCTGATCGGTGCCGAGAACATGGGCTTCGCCTGCATCATGGGCAACTTTCAGAGTGAACGCCTGGCGCTGGCGCTAATGGCCAACGTGACTTCCCAGCTTGCACTGGAGCAGAGCCTGAAATGGGCGCGCGAGCGTGAAGCGTTCGGCAAGCCCATTGGCAAGTTTCAGGTGATCAAGCATCGCCTCGCCGAGATGGCCACGGCGCTGGAGGTGTCGCGTGAGTTCACTTACCGGCAGGCGGCGAAGATGGCGGCGGGGCAGAGTGTGATCAAGGAGATTTCCATGGCGAAGAACTTTGCCACGGACACTTCGGATCGGATCACCACGGAAGCGGTGCAGATTCTCGGTGGGCTCGGTTACATGCGTGAGAGCCTGGTGGAGCGGCTGTATCGGGATAACCGCATTCTGTCGATTGGCGGCGGGACACGAGAGGTGATGAACGAGATCATCAGCAAGCAGATGGGGCTTTGAATAATTGGTGAAGCAACTGGCGTCATCGCTGGCAAGCCAGCTCCCACAGGTGTCTTTGGCGTACACAAAATTTGTGAACGACCGAAATCACTGTGGGAGCTATGGCGTCAGTGAAATCGCCGCTTACTTATCAGTCAACGCAAACTGCGTCAGGCAAAACGTTGGGATACCCATGTCCTGCAGGCGCTGCGAACCCTGCAACTCCGGCAAATCAATAATCGCCGCAGCCTCATGCACCCGCGCGCCCATCCGGCGAATCAGGTTGGCCGCCGCAATCAGCGTGCCGCCCGTGGCGATCAAGTCATCGAACATCACCACCGAGTCGCCTTCGCACAGGCTGTCGGCGTGTACTTCGAGGAACGCTTCGCCGTACTCGGTTGCGTAACCTTCGGCCAACACGTCTGCCGGCAGTTTGCCTTGCTTGCGGAACAGCACCAGCGGCTTGTTCAGTTGATACGCCAGCACCGAGCCGATCAGAAACCCACGGGCATCCATCGCGCCGATGTGAGTGAAGTCGGCTTCCACATAGCGGTGGGCGAAGCTGTCCATCACCAGGCGCAGGGCCGTTGGCGACTGGAACAGCGGGGTGATGTCGCGAAAGATCACGCCCGGTTTCGGGAAGTCGATCACGGGGCGGATAAGCGATTTGATGTCGAAGGAGTCGAAGACCATCGTCGAGGTGTCCTGGCAGGGCTGCAAACGGCGCAGTATACCCGCGGCTGAAACGCTTCGCTCAACCGCGGATCGAGATCAGCCTTCGAGCGAGCCACCGGCCAGCGCGCAGAGCTGGATCGGGTCGAGGATATGAATCTCCTTGCCCTCGGCGGCGATCAGCTGGTTTTGCTGGAAGCGGGTGAACACGCGAGACACGGTTTCCACGGCCAGACCGAGGTAGTTGCCGATTTCGTTACGCGACATTGCAAGGCGGAATTGGTTGGCCGAAAAGCCGCGAGCGCGGAAGCGTGCCGACAGGTTGACCAGAAACGTGGCGATGCGCTCGTCGGCGGTTTTTTTCGACAGCAGCAACATCATTTGCTGGTCGTCGCGGATTTCACGGCTCATTACGCGCATCAACTGGCGGCGCAGCTGCGGCAGTTGCAGGGCCAGTTCGTCGAGGCGTTCGAAGGGGATTTCGCAGACCGAGGTGGTTTCCAGCGCCTGGGCCGACACCGGGTGTTTCTCGGTGTCCATGCCGGACAGGCCGACCAGTTCACTCGGCAGGTGGAAACCGGTCAGTTGTTCTTCGCCGCTGTCGCTCAGGCTGAAGGTCTTCAGGGCGCCGGAGCGTACTGCATAAACGGAATCGAACGTGTCGCCCTGACGGAACAGGAACTCACCCTTTTTCAGCGGGCGGCCGCGTTTAACGATTTCGTCCAGCGCATCCATGTCTTCCAGATTCAGAGAAAGTGGCAGGCAGAGAGGGGCCAGGCTGCAATCCTTGCAATGGGCCTGGTTGTGAGCGCGCAGTTTAACTGGCTCGGACATTTCTTAAATCCTTGTGGGAAAACACACATAAGCCGTAAGGGTAACCCACAGGAGGACATTCAGGCCAGTCTGCGGCGACTTTGTCCTACGGCTATAAAGCCGCAGGACATGCCGCCGATAAACAGGTATCAGAACGCATACAAGGAACGCTTCGATGGCCGCTATCGGTACGCTAAGCCCCGCTAACAGCGGCGTTGCATCGTTGCTGGAAACCAGCCGAAACACGGTTGATCACGAGCAGGACGGTGAATCGTCGCTGCTGACAAGCCCGACCTTGGTCGAGGGCGTCAAAGTGTCGCTGTCCGGTGCCGCCATCCACAAGTCCGCCGGCTCAGGCGGCGACAACCGCGACATCGAAGAAAGCGGCTTGCCGGAAAACATCCAGCAACTGCTGAAAATGATCCGCCAACTGCAGCAACAGATTGCCGAGAAGAACGCCCGAATCAAAGCGGTCATGGCCGACAAGACCCTGTCCACCGAAGAGAAAATCGCCAAACTCGCCGCGCTCAAAGGCGCCATTGCCGCGCTGAACAACGGTTTGATCACCGCCAATCTGTCGCTGTCGAAAGTCATGAATCAGTCGAACCTGACCCCGGAACAAACCATGAAAACAGCCTCGCTGCTGATGAAGAACTAAATCACCCGCGAGAAGCGCTGACGGTTCTGCTGTTCCAGATATGCGTCGAAGACCATGCACACCGAGCGCACCAGCAGGCGTCCGGCCGGCAACACCTCGATGCGTTCGCGATCGAGAGTAATCAGGCCATCGTTGGCCATGCCCTGCAATTGCGGCCACAGCGCGCCGAAATAGCCCTGGAAATCGACGTTGAACTGCTGTTCGATCTCGGCGAAGTCGAGGCTGAAGTTGCAGATCAATTGCTGGATCACCGCTCGGCGCAGGCGATCATCGGCGTTGCACACCAGGCCACGGCTGGTCGCCAGTTGTGCGGCGGCGAGGGTGTTCTGGTATTCGTTGAGGTCGCTGCTGTTCTGGCAGTACAGGTCGCCGATCTGGCTGATCGCGGAAACCCCCAGACCAATCAAATCGCAATGACCGTGGGTGGTGTAGCCCTGGAAGTTGCGTTGCAGGGTTTCCTCTTCCTGAGCGATGGCCAGTTCGTCGTCGGGCAGGGCGAAGTGGTCCATGCCGATGTAGCGGTACCCGGCGGCGGTCAATTGCTCGATGGTGCGCTGGAGCATTTCCAGCTTCTGAGCCGGGCTCGGCAGTTCGTTACCGTTGATTCGCCGCTGCGGCATGAAGCGCTCGGGCAGGTGCGCATAGTTGAACACCGAGAGCCGGTCCGGTTGCAGGCTGATGACTTCCTCAACGGTACGGGCGAAGTTGTCCGGCGTCTGCTTGGGCAAACCGTAGATCAGGTCGATATTGATCGAGCGAAATTGCAGGGTGCGCGCGGCATCGATGACGGCACGGGTTTCTTCCAGGCTTTGCAGGCGATTGACCGCGCGTTGCACGGCCGGGTCGAGGTCTTGCAAACCGATGCTGACCCGATTGAAGCCGAGTTCGCGCAACAGGCCCATGGTCGACCAGTCCGCTTCACGCGGGTCGATCTCGATGCCGTAATCGCCGGAGTCGTCCTCCAGCAGGTTGAAGTGCTTACGCAGGTGCGCCATCAACTGGCGCAGTTCATCGTGGCTGAGAAAGGTCGGGGTGCCGCCGCCAAAGTGCAGTTGCTCGACTTTCTGCGCGGGGTCGAGGTGGCAGGCGATCAACTGGATTTCCTGCTCCAGACGTTGCAGGTACGGCATCGCGCGGCCGCGATCCTTGGTGATGACCTTGTTGCAGGCGCAGTAGTAGCAAATGTTCGCGCAGAACGGCACATGCACGTACAGCGACAACGGGCGCAGGGCTTTGCGGCTGTCACGCAGGGCATGGAACAGGTCGAAGGTGCCGACCTGACTGTTGAATTGCACGGCCGTCGGATACGAGGTGTAGCGCGGCCCCGCCAGGTCGTAGCGGCGGATCAGATCAGTGTCCCAACGAATGGCGTCGAGCATGCGGGCATTCCCCCGGATAGGCTGGCAGTGTAGCGAGTCTATCGGGGTGCGGCGATGGGGCTGTTGATTTGCATCAACAGCATAAGAGCAAAAGATCGCAGCCTGCGGCAGCTCCTACAGGGGACACATTCCAATGTAGGAGCTGCCGCAGGTTGCGATCTTTTGCTCTTAATGCCCCATCAGCCAATGCTGGTGCGGGCCGGGCAATGTCCAGATGCCGAACAGGATGACCAGCAAACCACCGGCCATGCGCACGCTGCGCTTGCGCAATAGCGCCGTCACCCGCTCGGCCGCAAGCCCGGTGGCGAGCAACACCGGCCAGGTGCCGAGGCCAAAAGCGAGCATCAACAACGCACTGTCCAGCGCATTGCCCTGGCTCGCCGACCACAGCAACGTGCTGTAAACCAGCCCGCAGGGCAGCCAGCCCCACAACGCACCGAGCAGCAACGCACGTGGCAGGCTCGACACCGGCAGTAAACGGTTGGCCACCGGCTGAATGTAACGCCACAGCCCACGCCCGAGGCTTTCAATGCGCGTCAGCCCGCTCCACCAGCCGGCCAGATACAAACCCATGGCGATCAGCAGCAACCCGGCCAACACGCGCATGAACAGCGCGGCGGGGCTGTTGGCCACCGCCCATCCGGCCAGGCCGATCAGCAGTCCGGCTGTGGCGTAGCTGAGGATTCGCCCAAGGTTATACGCCAGCAACAAGCGAAAACGCCGACTGCGCTGCTCCTTGGGAATTGCCAGGGTCAGTGCGCCCATCAAGCCGCCGCACATGCCCAGGCAATGGCCGCCACCGAGCAAACCGAGAATCAGTGCCGAGACCAGCAGTGGCGCCAGTTCAAGCATGGGGAGGGGCCTTGTCGTCCGGTTTGCCGGCATTCACTTCGTCGACGGCAGCGGTGTGTTTCGGATCCTGATCGTCGAACAGGATGCTGTGCGCCGGGCCGTCGAGGTCGTCGTACTGACCGCTGTCCACCGCCCAGAAGAAGATGTACACGGCGATGGCGACGATCAGCAACGCGGCCGGAATCATCACGTAGAGAGCTGGCATCTGTACTCCAGGCCCGCGCGGCTCAGGCCGGCAGCGGGCGGGTTGGCGATCGGGTGCTGGCGTGCGATGAACCCGGCAGGCGAGTCAGGCGCAAAGCGTTGAGCACCACGGTCAACGAACTGATCGACATGCCAACCGCCGCCCACACCGGAGTGATCCAGCCGAGGGCGGCGAACGGCAACATGAGGCCATTGTACAGCGCGGCCCACAGCAGGTTCTCGATGATTACCCGGCGGGTGCGTCGCGCCAGGGTGAAGGCTTGCACCAGGGCGTCGAGGCGATTGGACAGCAGCACCGCATCGGCGCTGGTTTTCGCAAGGTCAGTGGCCGAGCCCATGGCCACGCTGATGTCGGCCGCCGCCAGCACCGGCACGTCATTCACGCCGTCGCCGAGCATCAACACCTTGCGACCTTCCTTGTGCAGCTGTTGCAGGACTTGCAGTTTGTCATCGGGGCGCAAGCCGCCTCGGGCCTCGTCGATACCCAGTTCGGCGGCGACGCTGGCGACCATCGGCGAGCTGTCGCCGGACAACAGCAACGTGCGCCAGCCACGCGCCTTGCACGCGGCAAGTAGAGCAGGGGCGTCGTCACGCAAGCGGTCATCGAGAACGAACCAGGCCAGCGGCCCGTGAGCGTCGCCCAACAGCAACCATTGTCCCGCCTCGTCCGGCATCGACGGCGCCGCAGCGCCACTGAGGGCGCAGACAAAATCCGCCTGACCAATGCGCAGCCGCTGCTCGCCCACCAGCCCTTCGAGGCCGAGCCCCGGCGTGCTGTGGACTTCTTCGGCGGCCAGCGGTGCACGGCCGAACGCGCGGGCAATCGGGTGTTCCGAGCGGTTTTCCAGAGCGGCGGCGAGGCTCAGGCATTGATCGCTGTCGAGCGCACCGAGCGGGCGGATCGAACGCAACACCAAGCGGCCTTCGGTGAGGGTGCCGGTCTTGTCGAAAATCACTGTGTCGATCTGGTTCAGACCTTCCAGCACATGCCCGCGCGTCAGCAGCAGACCGAGTTTGTGCAGGGTGCCGGTGGCCGCCGTCAGCGCCGTCGGCGTCGCCAGCGACAGCGCGCAAGGGCAGGTCGCGACCAGCATGGCGAGGACGATCCAGAACGCCCGCGACGAGTCCAGTTCCCACCACAACAGACCGATGGCCGCCGCCGCGATCAACGACAACAGCAGGAACCATTGCGCGGCACGGTCGGCGATTTCCGCCAGTCGCGGTTTCTCCGCCTGGGCGCGGTCGAGTAAACGAACGATGGCCGACAATCGAGTGTCCTGCCCCAACGCCTGCACTTCAACGGTCAAGGCGCCTTCGACGTTGAGGGTGCCGGCAGTGACTGCATCGCCGAGCTTGCGTGGTTGCGGCAGATATTCACCAGTCAGCAGCGATTCATCGACGCTCGACTGGCCGTCGATGATCTTGCCGTCTGCCGGCAGGATCGAACCCGGTTGCACCAGAATTCGATCACCCAGGCGTAATTCGCTGAGCAGGATGCGTTCGCTCTGACCTTCTGCATCAAGGCGCAGACACGAGGCCGGCAGCAAATTGACCAGTTGCGCCGTGGCGGCGGCGGTTCGTTCACGCGCGCGACGTTCCAGATAGCGCCCGGCGAGCAGGAATAGGGCAAACATGCCGACCGCGTCGAAATACAATTCGCCGACGCCGGTGATCGATGTCCATATCCCGGCGATGTAGGCGCTGCCGATGGCCAGCGATACCGAGACGTCCATGGTCAGATGCCGTGTGCGCAGATCGCGCATCGCCCCTTTGAAGAACGGTGCGCAGCTGTAGAACACGATCGGAGTGGTCAGAAACAGCGCCACCCAACGCAGGATCGTGTGCAGCTCGGGACTGAGGTCGATGTTGAATTCCGGCCATGTCGCCATGGTTGCCATCATCGCCTGGAACCACAGCAGCCCGGCCACGCCGAGTTGGCGAAGGGCGAGACGATTTTCACTGGCCAACTGTTCGCTGGCGCGGTCGGCCTGATAGGGGTGCGCGGCGTAACCGATGTGGCGCAGTTCGGCGAGGATCTGGCTCAGCGGCAATTGTGCGTCGGCCCAGCTCACGTGCAGGCGATGGTTGGACAGGTTCAGCCGTGCTTCGGCGACGGCGGGCAGCGTGCGCAGGTGTTTCTCGATCAGCCAGCCGCAGGCGGCGCAACTGATGCCTTCCATCAGCAGGGTGGTTTCGGCCAGATCGCCTTCATGGCGAACGAACGGTTTTTGTACGTCGGCGCGGTCGTACAGCGCCAACTCATCGACCAGTTGCACCGGTAGCGCTTCAGGGTTGGCCGAGGCTTCGCTGCGGTGCTGGTAATAGTGTTCGAGGCCACCGGCCACAATGGCTTCGGCCACCGCCTGACAGCCCGGGCAGCAGAACTCGCGGGACTCCCCGAGCACGACAGCGGTGAAGCGACTGCCGGAGGGGACGGGCAGGGCGCAGTGGTAGCAGGGGAGTGGGGTGGTCATGGCACGTGTTCCGATGATCGTTCCCACGCTCCGCGTGGGAATGCCTCCCCGGACGCTCTGCGTCCGCTTCGGCTGGGACGCGGAGCGTCCCTGGCTGCGTTCCCACGCAGAGCGTGGGAACGATCAGAGTCAGGGTTACTTCTTGAGGTCTTCGGCGCCTTGCAGCGGTTCGTCGCCGAGCAGCAGGTCCTTGTCGTGGCTGACCAGTTCTTCTTCGAACATGCGCCACACATGGTCATCCTGACTGCCGAGCAGTTCGACAAAGCGACGACCTTCGACCTTGTCGCCGAGTTGGCCGATGTAGCGACCCGCTTCGGTTTCGCTGCGGGTCAGGACGATTTTGCGATCCTTCTCCGGCTGGGTCGGCGAGATCAGGTTCAGCTCCAGGGTTTTCGGCTGGCTGTCGCCGCTCAAACGCAGGTCGACTTCACCGGTGAGATCATCCAGATGCACATTGGCGCGCATCTTCAGATTCTGCGCGAGCAGTTCACGGTCCAGCGAACGGTTGATGCCTTTGCCGGCCTCGTAGTAGTTGTCGTTGACCAGGTTGTCCGGGTTGTTCACCGCGATGGTCACCATCGACAGGGTCAGGGTCACCGAACAGGCCAGAATCCCGATGATGATCCATGGCCAAAGATGCTTGTACCAGGGACTTGCGGCGTTTGCTGCGGGCATGTTCAGTTCTCTCAACGGATTTGTGGGCCGATGAATCGGCTCTTGGCTTCAACGTGGACGCTGTCGTCATCGGCATCCTTGAGGATGAATTTCACCTCGTTGGTGCTCGATGGCAGTTGTTCCGGTGCGCTCGACAACTCGACCGGCATGCTGAATATGTCACCGGCCGCGACCTTGATCTCGCGTTTGCCTTGCAGGCGCAGATCCGGCAGGCCGCTGGCGTCCAGCAGGTAGGTGTGGTCGCGCTGGTCCTTGTTCATGATTTTCAGGCTGTAGACGTTTTCGATCCGCCCTTCAGCGTTTTCGCGGTACAGCACGCGGTCCTTGCTGACATCAAAACCAACCAGCGAGCGCATGAAGAACGCGGTGACCAACAGGCTGATCATCGCCAGCAGCACGATGGCGTAGCCGATCAGACGTGGTCGCAGTTTATGGGTTTTCTGCCCGGACAGGTTGTGCTCGGTGGTGTAGCTGATCAGCCCGCGCGGGTAGTCCATTTTGTCCATGATGCTGTCGCAGGCATCGATGCACGCGGCGCAGCCGATGCACTCGATCTGCAGGCCGTCGCGGATGTCGATACCGGTCGGGCAGACCTGCACGCACATCGTGCAGTCGATGCAATCGCCCAGGCCCAGTGCCTTGTAGTCGACGCCTTTCTTGCGCGGGCCACGGCTTTCACCGCGACGCGGATCGTAGGAAACGATCAATGTGTCCTTGTCGAACATCACGCTCTGGAAACGCGCATACGGGCACATGTAAATGCACACCTGCTCGCGCAACCAGCCGGCGTTGCCATAGGTGGCGAGGGTGAAGAAACCGACCCAGAAATACGACCAGCCATCGGCCTGGCCGGTGAAGAATTCGAAAACCAGTTCGCGGATCGGCGAGAAATAGCCGACGAAGGTCATGCCGGTGACGAACCCGATCAACAGCCACATCAAGTGCTTGGCGGCTTTGCGCAGGAATTTGTTGGCGCTCATTGGCGCCTTGTCGAGTTTGATGCGCTGGTTGCGGTCGCCTTCGGTGACCTTTTCGCACCACATGAAAATCCACGTCCACACGCTTTGCGGACAGGTGTAACCGCACCAGACCCGACCGGCATACACCGTGATGAAGAACAGGCCGAAGGCGGCAATGATCAGCAGGCCCGAGAGCAGAATGAAATCCTGTGGCCAGAAGGTCGCGCCGAAAATGAAGAACTTGCGCTCCGGCAGGTTCCACCACACGGCCTGATGGCCGCCCCAGTTCAGCCACACCGTGCCGAAATACAGCAGGAACAATGCGGCGCCGCCCATCATCCGCAGATTGCGGAACAGGCCGGTGAACGCGCGGGTGTAGATTTTTTCTCGAGAGGCGTAAAGGTCAACGCTGTTGTTCGCGTTTTTGCTCGGTGGTGTGACGTCGTGTACCGGAATCTGGTTGCTCATCATTGCATCCCACGGCAGTGGAAAAATGCCTCGGTCGATACGTGCCAACCGCGGTCAAAAAGGGGTGTTGCAGTGGCGCAATGATACGCCTGTCGCTCTAGCTCAAGGGTGCGACCTTTGGTCGCGTTGGGGAAAAAACCTGAATGGTGTAGCGAATGTAACAAAGCATGATGCAGGTCAATTGACTTGTGAAGTATGGACGGTTTTCTCAAAACCGGCGGAGGTGATTCGGCGTAGCACGACCTGTCGCTGTTTTTGTGCCCTCACACGAACGTGATGTCGTCGGGTAAGTGATCGGTTTTTGTGTTTGTGAGCGGACATCAAAATGATTAATAAGTTGTTTTCGCTACTCTCGGGTGGAGGCGCAAATATTGATCTTCGTTGATCTGTCGAAGAGGGTGGGTGCCGCTAAATCTTATAGGTGTTGAGGGCGGTATATTCTTTTGAAATAACTTTAGTTGAGTGTTCGGTATTTTTAATTTGAGGAGTCTCGGTGTTATCCGTTAGCTTTGATTGGCACGCCGCTTTGCGCGGCGGCTAATGTTATTTAACCAATGGAAGTTTTAACGCAGTGACTATCAAGGAAGTAGTAAAAGTAATGGCCAGTATCGGTATCCTGTTATGGATGCCGCTGGCCCAATCCAATGAGGCAATGCCTCAGCACATGGTTTTTGCATCCGACCCTCAGTATCCCTGGACAGATAAGACTGACAGTGGCGAGCATGAGTCGGATGCCGATTTTGATCAGCGCTCCAAATGGCTGGTGGACACACAGTTTGCAAGCATCGCCGATTTCCGGCGGCAGATGGGTGGGCAGGCGCAGGTGCCACTGATGATTAATGGCGACATCACTGCCTTCGGCCATCCGTACCAGATATCCTTTATGAAAAGTGCGTTGAATAAACATTTCGGTCGCGACTATTTATACGGTCTGGGTAATCACGACTACGAAAATAATATAGATGACTGCTTTGGTAATCGCTGCGCAGCCAACAGTGTTGTTGTGTATGAAGAGCACCACAGAGGCAAAGTCGATGAGTTTGACCTGCGCGTGACTGGCGGTGGCTTCGGTAAGAAATACAAGGGCAGTCTTGCGTACTCTAAAAATGTCGGGGAAGTGCGCCTGATTCAGTTGAACAATGAGCCGACCTACGCCGTAGATATAGTCCATCCCGTGCATGAGTTCAAAATCACCCAATCGCTGGATTGGCTTGAAACCAACTTGAGGCTTGCGCGGGTTCAAGGCTATGCAATCATCATTAACATGCACAAACCTTATGATTGGAATGGGAACTGGGATCAGGAAAAACGCTTCAGGAATATGATCGAACAGTATCAAGTGACGGCGATATTTGCCGGCCATCTTCACAGGAATGGCGGACGAGTGAGTCAGATCGGCACCGTTCCGATGTTTCTCAGCGGTGCGGCTTCCCAGCAGACCTACCTGATCGCAAGCTTCTCCAAGGATCGCAAGCAACTGGAAGTGAGTCTGGTTGAGCGTAATGAATGGCGTAAGCGCGAGCCAGTCGCTACGGTGCCAGTGAAATCGATCTGGGCCGAACGGCCATAAAAAAGCCCCGCCAGCGATCTGGCGGGGTTTTTTATGATCAGTTATTGGCAGCGATCCATGGGTTGATCAGGTGAACGCCGCTGGTTTGAAAGTCCGTAACGTTACGGGTGACCAACGTCAGACCATGTACAAGGGCGGTGGCGGCAATCAAGGCGTCGCATTCATTGCTGCGATCAGGCACGTGCAGTTGTGCGCATCGGGTGGCAACGGCGCTATCGACCGAGAGTATTCTTCCGCTGAAGGCTGGTTTGACGTGCCGCTCAAGCCAGTTACGCAATATCCCTCCTTGCAGCGGGTCGCGGCGTTCGATCCGCAGAATGCCGGTTTCCAACTCCAATACCGTGATTGCCGATAAGTACAGGCTCGCCGGTGCGACGCTGCTTGCCCATGTCAGCACCTGCTTGTCGGCTTGGGGTTTTCGCAATTCGGACACTACATTTGTATCAAGTAGAAACATCAAGACAGGTCCACGCTACGAGGGGTGATGAGGGCGCGCTCTGGTTCGAATTCGATTTCAGGCGTATTCGGCATGACCAGCAGTTCGACGATGCTGGTCTGGCTACCGGTCAGTCTCTGATACTCCTCAATGCTCAGCAGTACGTGGGCAGGCTTGCCACGATCAGTGATGATGACCGGGCCCAGATGCGTGGCCTTTTTGGCAGCGCTGGTGTCCTGGTTGAATTCGCGGCTGGAAATGGTTTTGATGGCCATCATGTTCGGCCTCCTGAAATGCTGATGTAGAAACGTTACTACTTTTACGTTGAGCCAGCAATCGGGCAGGTGGGTTGCGGACGATCGGAGGGTTACTGTCATATCGGCACCGGCGAAAGCGTTTCTGCCTAAGGGCAAAAACCTACGGGGCAGCGCTGCTCAGGTCTATTGAGCAAATGTCGCAAGGCATGAATGCCAGCACAAAAAAGGCCCCGCCAATTTAAATCGGCGGGGCCTTTTTGGTGTTTCAGGCGTTGGCCTTATTCGGCGTTCGCTTCCGGTGCTTTTTCACCGTGGGACAGGCTGTAAACGTAAGCCGCCAGCAGGTGAACCTTGTCGTTGCCTTGCAGTTGTTCCTGCGCAGGCATCTGGCCCTGACGGCCGTAACGTATGGTCTGCTGCAGTTGCGCGAAGCTCGAGCCGTAGATGAACGCGCCCGGGTGGGTCAGATCCGGCGCGCCCATGGCGGGAGTGCCTTTGCCGGCCGGACCGTGGCAGGCCACGCAGTTGGCGGCGAACAGTTTGCCGCCGTTTTCCGGGTCAGCCTTGGTGTCTTCCGGCAGTTTGCGGCCATCGAGTTTGGTTACGACGAATGCCGCGACGTCGGCCACGCCTTGTTCGCCAATCACTTCAGCCCAGGCCGGCATCACGGCGTGACGACCGCCCATGATGGTGGTCTTGATGGTTTCCGGCTCGCCGCCCCAGCGCCAGTCGGCGTCGGTCAGGTTAGGGAAACCGTAAGCGCCCTTGGCGTCGGAACCGTGACACACCGAGCAGTTGGAGGCGAACAGACGGCCACCCATTTTCAGTGCTTGCGGATCCTTGGCGACTTCTTCGATTGGCATCGCCGCGAACTTGGCGAAGATCGGACCGAACTTGGCGTCCGAACGGGCCATTTCCTTTTCCCACTCGTGCACGCCGGTCCAGCCGGTCTGGCCGTTGGCGAACGCGGTCTGCTTGTCGTTATCGAGGTAGTTGTAGCCCGGCAGCAGGCCTTTCCAGTTGCCCAGGCCCGGGTACAGCACCAGGTAACCCAAGGCAAAAATGATCGTGCCAACGAACAGCATGAACCACCATTTCGGCAGTGGGTTGTCGTACTCCTCGATCCCGTCGAAGGAGTGCCCGACCGTCTCGTCCGTCTGTTCGCTGCGCTGGCCCTTGCGGGTCGACAGCAGCAGCCAGGTCAGGGCGAAGATCGTACCGAGACTGAGGACTGTGACATACAGACTCCAGAATGTAGTCATTCTTTGTTACTCCTAGAAGCTTGCTCGACGTGCTTGATGGCTTCGGGATCATCCGCAAAAGGCAACAAGGTCGCGTCTTCAAACTCCGACTTGCGCTTGGGGCTGAACACCCACAACGCCAGACCGATGAAGGCCACCATCACAACAACGGTGCCCAGGCCACGAATCATCCCGATATCCATCTAATTCACCGTTTGCTTTTGATGATGGTGCCCAGGCCTTGCAGATAGGCCACCAGCGCGTCCATTTCGGTTTTGCCCTTCACAGCATCTTTTGCACCGGCGATGTCTTCGTCGGTGTAAGGGACGCCGAGCGTGCGCAACACTTCCATTTTCTTGGCGGTGTCTTTGCCGTCGAGCTTGTTTTCCACGAGGAACGGGTAAGCCGGCATTTTCGACTCAGGCACCACGTTGCGCGGGTTGTACAAGTGCGCACGTTGCCAGTCATCGGAGTAACGACCGCCGACCCGGGCCAGGTCCGGACCAGTACGCTTGGAACCCCACAGGAACGGGTGATCCCAGACGCTTTCACCGGCAACCGAATAGTGGCCGTAGCGTTCGGTTTCGGCGCGGAACGGACGGATCATCTGCGAGTGGCAGCCGACACAACCGTTGGCGATGTAAACGTCGCGGCCTTCCAGTTCCAGCGCCGAACGAGGCTTCATGCCTTCGACCGGCTTGTTGGTGACGTCCTGGAAAAACAGCGGAACGATTTGGGTCAGGCCGCCAACGCTGACGGCGATGACCATGAAGAAGGCCAGCAGGCCAATATTCTTCTCGACAGCTTCATGCTTCATCAGTGAGCTCCAACGACAGCGATCTGGGCAGCGGCTTCGGCTTCGGCCGGGTTCGAGGCGCGCACGGTGCGCCAGACGTTGTAAGCCATCAGGAACATGCCGCTGGCGAAGAACGCACCGCCCAAGGCACGCACGATATAGCCCGGGTGGCTGGCCTGCAGCGCTTCAACGAACGAGTAGGTGAGGGTGCCGTCATCGTTGATTGCACGCCACATCAGGCCCTGAGTGATGCCGTTGACCCACATCGACGCGATGTACAGCACGGTGCCAATGGTCGCGAGCCAGAAGTGCGCGTTGATCAGGCCGACGCTGTGCATCTGCGCACGGCCGAACAGACGCGGAATCATGTGGTAGATCGCGCCGATCGAGATCATTGCCACCCAGCCCAAAGCGCCGGCGTGTACGTGGCCGATGGTCCAGTCGGTGTAGTGCGAGAGCGAGTTGACGGTCTTGATCGCCATCATCGGACCTTCGAAGGTCGACATGCCGTAGAACGCCAGCGAGACCACGAGGAAACGCAGGATCGGGTCGGTGCGCAGCTTATGCCAGGCGCCCGACAGGGTCATCATGCCGTTGATCATGCCGCCCCAGCTTGGTGCCAGCAGGATGATCGACATCGCCATGCCCAGCGATTGTGCCCAATCCGGCAGTGCGGTGTAGTGCAGGTGGTGCGGGCCGGCCCAGATGTACAGGGTGATCAGTGCCCAGAAGTGCACGATCGACAGGCGATAGGAGTAGATCGGACGTTCGGCCTGTTTCGGCACGAAGTAGTACATCATCCCGAGGAAACCGGTGGTGAGGAAGAAACCCACCGCGTTGTGGCCGTACCACCACTGGATCATTGCGTCGGTCGCACCGGCGTAAGCCGAGTAAGACTTGAAGAAGCTGACCGGCAGGGACGCGTGGTTGACGATGTGCAGCATCGCCGTGACGACGATGAATGCGCCGTAGAACCAGTTACCCACATAGATGTGCTTGGTTTTGCGCTTGGTGATGGTGCCGAAGAACACCAAACCGTAGGTGACCCAGACAATCGCCAGCAGAATAGCCAGTGGCCATTCCAGTTCCGCGTATTCCTTGGTGGTGGTGTAACCCAGCGGCAAGGTAATGATTGCGCCGACGATCACCGCTTGCCAGCCCCAGAAGGTGAAGGCCGCGAGGCTGTCGGAAATCAGTCGCGTCTGGCAGGTTCGCTGCACGACATAGTAGGAAGTGGCAAATAGTGCACAACCACCGAAGGCGAAAATCACCAGGTTTGTGTGCAACGGGCGCAGGCGTCCAAAGCTCGTCCACGGCAGACCGAAGTTCAACTCCGGCCAGACCAGTTGCGAGGCGATGAAGACACCGAGCCCCATGCCAAGGATCCCCCAGACCACCGTCATGATGGCGAACTGGCGGACTACCTTATAGTTATAAGCAGTCGGACTGATTGCTGTGCTCATTCTAAGGTTCCACGGTTTGGGTGTTTTATTAGGATTAAAATCGGCCGCAAGTATGCAGAGAGCAGGGGGTCATTGCAACGCGCCATGACCTGGGTCAATGCTTTCCAAGGCTGATTCTGCGGCCTTTCCATGCGCCGCGTAAGGACAAAATCGGCCTCGGGCAAAATGTCGCAGCGGACGAAAAAAGCGAGGGGTTCAGGTCACTTGTAACGAGGTATGTTCGAACGGCCAGTTCGGCTGATGAATGGCAATCGGCGCGACAGCCGGTATCTACCGGCCTTTGCGGCGAGTCTGTCAGCCAATTCATCGAACATATCGCTCGGGGTCGACCTGGAACCGGCACGGGCCAGTCCGCATCGAGCAAGCGTAGACCCGAATCCGGGGAACCGAAAGGTGAGGGTGTGAAGGGGTGCGACAAAAAGAAGCAGCTGCGAGCAGAAAGCTGCAAGCGACAAGATAGTTCAAGTCGCCCGCAGGATTGTATACAGTGCTGTTGATTTTACTTGGAGCTTTCAGCTTGAAGCTTGTCGCTCAATTGCTCTCGATCTTTTGATAGGTTGTATACATACGCGGCAAGCAATTGCACTTTATCGTTACCCAGCAATTCGTTCTGCGCCGGCATATGACCCTGACGGCCATGGCGAATGGTCTGTTCCAGTTGAGTCAGGCTGGTGCCATAGATAAATCCGCCCGGGTGCGTCAGATTCGGCGCGCCCATGGCTTCAGTGCCGTGGCCGGTTGCCCCATGACAGGCTACGCACGTGGTACTGAACGCTTGTTGTCCCGCTTGCAGGTCAGCCTTGTTGTCGGCTGGCAATGGCAGGCCGGCCAGTTCGTGACGCACATAAGCAGCAACGTTCTTCACCCCGGCCTCGCCCAACACTTCACCCCAGGCCGGCATCGCCGCCATCCGGCCACCCATGATGGTGGTCTTGATGGTGTCGGCGTCGCCGCCCCAGCGCCAGTCGCTGTCGGCAAGGTTAGGGAAGCCGAATGCGCCTTTGGCGTCGGAGCCGTGGCACACCGAGCAGTTGGAAGCGAACAAGCGGCCACCCATTTTCAGCGCCTGCGGGTCCTTCGCTACTTCTTCCACCGGCATGGCGGCGAACTTGGCGAAGATCGGCCCGAATTTGGCGTCGGCCTTGTTCATTTCCTTTTCCCACTCGTGCACGCCGGTCCAGCCATCCTCGTAACCCGGCAGAATGCCTTTCCAGTTGCCCAGACCCGGATACAGAATCAGATAGCCCACGGAAAACACCAGCGTGCCGGCGAACAGCATGAACCACCACTGCGGCAGCGGGTTGTCGTACTCCTCGATGCCGTCGAAGCTGTGGCCCATGGTCTGGTCGACGCTGCCCTTGGTTTCGCCCCGGCGGGTGCCGATCAGCAGCCACGTCAGGCCGATCAGGCTGCCGATGGTCAGTACGCAGATCCACGTACTCCAGAAGGTGGTCATGGCCGGGTACTCCTTGTCTCATTTGCTTGGGTTGTTTCGGCTTGCGGTTCGTCGGCGAACGGCAGCAGACGTGCTTCAGCGAACTCCGGGGTGCGCTTGCGGTTGAACACCCACAAGGTCAGGCCGACGAAGGCGACGAACACCACGACCGTGCCGAGGCCGCGAATCAGGCCTGCACTCATTTCAATGACCATGGCTCACCTCTTGCTCTTGATCGCAGTGCCGAGCACTTGCAGGTAGGAGACGAGAGCGTCCATTTCGGTCTTGCCCTTGAGGCTGGCCACCGCGCCGCTGATGTCGTCGTCGGTGTACGGCACGCCGAGGGTGCGCATGACTTTGAGCTTGGTTTCGGTGTGGCTGCTGTCGACCGCTTGCGTAACCAGCCACGGGTAGGCCGGCATTTTCGATTCCGGTACGACGTTGCGCGGGTTGTACAAGTGCGCGCGGTGCCAGTCATCCGAGTAGCGCGCGCCGACCCGGGCCAGATCCGGACCGGTACGTTTCGAACCCCACAGGAACGGGTGATCCCAGACGCTTTCGCCGGCCACCGAGTAGTGCCCGTAGCGTTCGGTTTCGGCGCGAAATGGCCGGATCATCTGCGAGTGGCAACCGACGCAGCCTTCGCGGATATAGATGTCGCGGCCTTCCAGTTGCAGCGCGGTGTAGGGCTTCATGCCCTCGACCGGTTTGTTGGTGACGTCCTGGAAGAACAGCGGGACGATCTGGGTCAGGCCGCCGATGCTCACGGCAAACACCATGAGCAACATCAACAGGCCGACGTTCTTTTCAATCGTTTCGTGTTTCATGGCGGACTCCTCAGGCCATCTGCGCGGCAGCGACGACATCAGCAGGCTGCGAGGCCCGCACGGTGCGCCAGGTGTTGTAAGCCATCAGGAACATGCCGCTGAGGAAGATCGCCCCACCAATCAGCCGCACGACGAAGCCTGGGTGGCTGGCCACCAGGGTTTCGACGAAGGAGTAGGTGAGCGTGCCGTCCTCGTTGACTGCGCGCCACATCAGGCCCTGAGCGATGCCGTTGACCCACATCGAAGCGATGTAGAGCACGGTGCCGATGGTCGCGAGCCAGAAGTGCGCATTGATCAAACCGACGCTGTGCATCTGCGCCTTGCCAAAGATTTTCGGGATCATGTGGTACAGCGCGCCGATCGAGATCATCGCTACCCAACCGAGAGCGCCGGCGTGTACGTGGCCGATGGTCCAGTCGGTGTAGTGGGAGAGGGCGTTGACCGTTTTGATGGCCATCATCGGACCTTCGAAGGTCGACATGCCGTAGAACGCCAGCGAGACCACGAGGAAGCGCAGGATCGGGTCGCTGCGCAACTTATGCCAGGCGCCCGAGAGGGTCATCATGCCGTTGATCATGCCGCCCCAGCTCGGTGCCAGCAGAATCAGCGACATCACCATGCCCAGCGACTGTGCCCAGTCCGGCAGCGCGGTGTAGTGCAAGTGGTGCGGGCCGGCCCAGATGTACAGGGTGATCAACGCCCAGAAGTGCACGATCGACAGGCGATACGAATACACCGGACGCTCGGCCTGTTTCGGCACGAAGTAGTACATCATCCCGAGGAAACCGGCGGTGAGGAAAAAGCCTACGGCGTTATGGCCGTACCACCATTGCACCATGGCGTCGGTTGCACCGGCGTATACCGAGTAGGACTTGGTGAAACTCACCGGCAACTCAAGGTTGTTGACGATGTGCAGAATCGCCACGGTGATGATGAACGCGCCGAAGAACCAGTTGCCCACGTAGATGTGTTTGGTTTTGCGCTGCATGATCGTGCCGAAGAACACGATGGCGTAGGCGACCCAGACAATGGTGATCAGAATGTCGATCGGCCATTCCAGCTCGGCGTATTCCTTGGAGCTGGTGTAACCCAGTGGCAGGCTGATCGCCGCCAGCAGAATCACCAGTTGCCAGCCCCAGAAGCAGAACGCGGCGATTTTTGGCGCGAACAATTGGGTCTGGCAGGTGCGTTGCACCGAGTAGAACGAACTGGCAAACAGCGCACAGCCACCGAACGCGAAGATCACCGCGTTGGTGTGCAGCGGGCGCAGGCGGCCAAAACTGGTCCAAGGCAAATTGAAGTTGAGTTCGGGCCAGACCAATTGGGCCGCGAGAAAAACCCCGAGCCCCATGCCGACGATGCCCCACACCACCGTCATAATGGCGAATTGGCGGACCACCTTGTAGTTGTAGGCGGTACTGATAGAAGTGTTCATGGTTCCCCATCCACGGTTCAGCCGAAGTGAGCGCGCGCAAAACACGCGGCGAATCCTTCGTCTGGAGTTATAGGCAGACTAAAAGCGAGGCAAGCATGGACAAACAGCACAAGGCCAGTATTGACGGGGATCAATGGGCGCAGTGCGTGCTCGATCATGGATGGCTTTGGGATGCTGCTGAGGGTAAGGCTGCGGCGACGTTGATCCTTGCGCACGGTGCTGGTGCGCCGATGGATAGCGAGTGGATGAACGATATGGCTCGGCGCCTTGCCGGGCTTGGGGTGAATGTGTTGCGGTTTGAGTTTCCTTACATGGCGCAGCGGCGGGTTGATGGGGTGAAGCGGCCGCCGAATCCTGCGGGGAAATTGCAGGAATGTTGGCGTGAGGTGTATGACTTGGTGCGGCGTCATGTCGCTGGGGTTTTGGCCGTGGGCGGGAAGTCGATGGGCGGGCGGATGGCCAGTCTCCTGGTCGATGAGTTGGGTGCGGATGCGTTGGTATGTCTGGGTTATCCGTTTTATGCGGTGGGGAAGCCGGAGAAGCCGCGGGTTGAGCATTTGGCTGGGTTGAAGACGCGGACATTGATTGTGCAGGGGGAGCGGGATGCGCTTGGCAACCGTGAAGCCGTGGAGGCGTATGCGTTATCGCCGAGCATCAAGGTGTTTTGGCTAGTGGCCGGGGATCATGATTTGAAACCGCTCAAGGCTTCAGGTTTTACCCATGAACAGCATTTGGCCAGTGCCGCGCAGAAGGTTACCGCGTTTCTTTAGTGTTGATTGAGCAGAGCCGAAATTTTGAAACTCATGAACATCGGCTCCCTTTCCCCCTCGCCCCCATTGGGGGAGAGGGCTGGGGTGAGGGGGATGGATCTTGAATGCGACACACTTTTCGATCTGTGTGCATATCCATTGCTGCGGCAACGGCCACTTAGGGTTTCGCCCTGACGGCGACTTACTTTTTTTACAAAAACGCCTAAAAAAAGTAAGCAAAAAAACGCTTGCTCCTACGTTCGGCCCGCTCGCTAAGGCTCGTGGTTCCTTCGCTCCGGGATCCATCCGGGCGCATCGCCTCCGGTTTGCTGCGCTGCACCACCTCTCGCTGTGTTTGGCTTCGCCAAACGGTCGCTGCGCTCCCACGCCCGGATCAATCCCTCCACTCAGCCTTCCGACGTCGCCCGTGGATCAAGATCAAAAGCGGTACTCGAGCTTGCGCTCATTGTTGAGTGGTGCGGCTGCGCCGCGAGTTTCATGTAGGAGCTGCCGCAGGCTGCGATCTTTTGATCTCGCTTTTCGTAGGAGCAGAGCTTGCTCGCGAAGGCGGCCTGCCAGCCGACCATTCTCTCGCTGATGCACCCGGCCCTACTGTAGGAGTGAGCCTGCTCGCGATAGCGACCTACCAGCCGACCAATTTCTTACAGACTGCTTGCAATCCCTGTGGGAGCTGGCTTGCCAGCGATGGCGGCCTGACGAACAACACCAAAACATCAGAGCAACTTCCCGCTTTTTCTGAGAGTACAACTCACCGCTCATCAATGTCCGGAAAGAAGATCCTGCCAACAGCCCAAGGCTCAACGATCTCGCAATGTACGGTGCGCAAAAAAGATCCCCACTCGCTTCGGTTATGAGCATCCGGGCCGGTGATTGTCAGTAGCAGGTACTCATCCCGAAAGGCGTCATAGGCGTAGATCAGCCAAAAGTCACTGTCAGCATCATCAACCAATGCTGTGCGGTAATACTGACGATTGATTTTTGCCCATCGAGCCTGCAGTGCCTGACTACTGGCCAAGTGAATATGATGCATATCGCTCAGATCGAGTCGTTCGTCTCGCCCAAAAACTGCGGGTAATTCATCGCAGATTTTGTAGTTGTAGAAGTGTGCCGCGAAGTTTTTCCAGTTATTGATTTGTTCAAAAAGTGTGGAAATTTTGATGGCTGGCATCCAGGCCTACTTTGTAAAAGGTAGCCTGCCAGTGATCACAAATTTATCGAACACTTTCTGCCCATCACGCGCGGCTTGCCGAACATCAAGGAATGTCAGTTCATCACGGACATCTTTTTTGTCGGGTTTGTCGGTTTTTCGGGTGGTGGCCATCGGAGCCTCCGAAGGATGTGTATTCATGCTGACCAGCTTATGTGAATTAATTTTGAGCGGCAAACAGTTGAACCCTGCTCAGAGATGGGCAAGTCGGCGGATTCTGATCGAGTTGTAGGACATGGAACGCAGATGTGTAGGCACTGAAATATTGTCATTTGATGCCTGCGATGGCGCGGATGCATTTTCAGGTTGAGCGATTTCGTCTAATCGTTTCAGAAAACGGGTTGAACATTTTTCGGCATTTCGCGTTGTTAAACATGATTGCTGATAGATGTTTAAATTACACAAACCGTTACGCCACAAGCCCTACAACGCCTTGCGCCGTTACCTACGCGTACGCCAGAATCCGCCGGCATACACGACCATGGCTCGGGCTATATCGTTTCCCTGTCACTGCCCATCAGTGGTCGGGTTTAGTAGCCCGCATGGTTTTAGTAGGTGCATGAGTCCCATTAAGTCAGGCGTATTGTCTGCACTCGATGGTGGCTGTGCTCAGGGCGCTTTCGAGCGCGCCGGTCTTGCTAATTCCTCCGGTCTACTAACCTGCGCACAGCCGCCACCCTTCTTTTAGTAGAGAACGGTCGCGGCCCTTGTTCAGGAATTAGATATTTATGTTCAAAGCCACGCCAAATCCCCCGGATATCGATCCGATCCCGTACGACCCAACTCTCGAACCTCAAAAGATAAGAGAAGCGACCGACCGCGCCATCAACTTCTATCTCAACCCCGGCTCACTGAAGCTTTCAATCCCTTCCCGCAAGACCAGCAAGATCTTCCTCGTCGACCCCGCCGTGGACGAAGAAACACTGCTCGTCGAAGCCTGCGAATCATTAGCAGCCGCCAGCGACATGGCCCGTGATATCGGCGATGTCGTCGACAACACACAACGCCGGGCCATGCTGATGCTGCATCAGGTGATCATGCTGAGTGAGTTGATGGTCAATCGAGTCCTGGACAGCCGCCGCTTGCCGCACTAGCAAACTCGCCGCGGTCCCCTGTAGGAGCTGCCGTAGGCTGCGATCTTTTGATCTGTTTTTTAACAATCAAAGGCAAGATCAAAAGATCGCAGCCTGCGGCAGCTCCTACCGGGTGTCATTCTTTCGCAGTGCCTTGAGGAGTTTCAGTTGATGTCCGAAACCAACAAACCGTTGGTCACAGACCCGGTATCGCCCTACGAATCATTCAATTCCAGAAAACTCCACGAAGCCGCCGAACGCGCCCTTGATCATTACCTCGCGCCCGCGCAGATCATGGCCACGCCTTACAGTCCAAGCAGCATGTTTAGGGTCAACCCACAAACCGATACTGAATCGTTGCTGGCAAATGCTTGCGAATCTCTGGCCTCGGCGACGGTCATGCTCGGTGATTTCGCCGGCGCGCTGGAGGGTCCCAACCGCAATACTTTGCTAGGGATTGCGCAAGTGGTGATGTTGGGGGAGTTGGCGGTGAATCAGGCGTTGGATAATGTCGTGCCTAAGGAGTAGGCGCCATCAGTTCTGGCCTCATCGTCGGATCGCCGCCCGGAGCAGGCTCACTCCTACATGGGGCAGCGGTGATCGATGATCCCTTGTAGGAGTGAGCCTGCTCCGGGCGGCCTGCGAGACTCCACAAATTCCGGATCAAAATAAAAAGCCCGGACAGCTTTCGCTTGTCCGGGCTTTGAGGATCAAAAGATCGCAGCCTGCGGCAGCTCCTACATCGATCCGCGTAGGAGCTGCCGCAGGCTGCGATCTTTTGCTTTTAGCGGTTAAACCGCTCCACCAACGAGTATTGCGTGTTGGCAGTCTTGGTCAGCTCTTCACTCAACAACGCCGAGTTATGCGCCTGTTCCGAGGTCTGATCCGCCAACTCCGAAATGTTGCTGATGTTGCGGCTGATCTCCTCAGCCACCGCACTTTGCTCTTCCGTCGCCGCAGCGATCTGCGTGGTCATGTCGGTGATGTTGGCCACCGCTTCACTGATCCCGACCAACGCCTGATCCGCTTCCAGCACCCGCGCGACACCTTCTTCCGCCTGGCGATGCCCGGCTTCCATGGTCTGCACGGCACTCGAAGCCGTCTGCTGCAACTTGGCGATCAAGGCGTGAATCTGCCCGGTCGATTCGCTTGTGCGCTGCGCTAACTGGCGAACTTCGTCAGCCACCACGGCAAAACCACGACCCATTTCACCTGCACGTGCGGCTTCAATCGCAGCGTTGAGCGCCAGCAGGTTGGTCTGGTCGGCGATGCCTTTGATCACATCCACCACGCCGCCGATTTCGTCGCTGTCCTTGGCCAGTTGGGTCACGGTCAGGCCGGTTTCGCCGACGACGACGGACAGGCGCTGAATGGCTTCGCGGGTTTCCCCGGCGATGTCACGACCGCGACCGGTCAGGCGATTGGCTTCCTGAGTCGCGTCAGCGGTGCGCTGCACGTGGCTTGCCACTTCCTGAGTGGTCGCGGCCATCTGGTTGACGGCGGTGGCGACCTGTTCGGTTTCCACGCGCTGACGTTCCAGGCCGCTGGAGCTGTTGTGCGCCAGGGCGTCGGACTGCTTGGCCTGATCGGTCAGGTGTTCGGCGGTGTCCTGCAGGCGGGTCAGGCAGGTTTTCAGGCGGGCTTCCTGGCTGAGGATCGACATTTCCAGACGCGCCTGGGCGCCACGGCTGTCGGTGTACATCTGCGCGATCAGCGGGTCGGAGGTAGTCTGCTCGGCCAGACGCAGCAGGCGTTTGAGCCCGCGTTGCTGCCATTGCAGGCCCATCAGTCCCAGTGGCACCGACAGACCGGCGGCGAGGGCGAAGCCCCACTGCGAGTTCAGGGTGGCGCCGATCACGAAGCCCAGTTGGCTGACCAGAATGAACGGCAGCCAGTCCTGCAGCACCGGCAGCCATTTGTCGCTGGAAGGGATCGCCGACTTGCCCTGGTTGATGCGTTGGTAGAGCGCTTCGGCGCGGCGGATCTGTTCGGCGGTGGGTTTGATCCGCACCGACTCGTAACCGACCACCTGATTGCCGTCGAATACCGGTGTCACGTAGGCGTTAACCCAGTAATGGTCACCGGTCTTGCAGCGATTCTTGACAATGCCCATCCATGGCAAGCCTTGTTTCAATGTGCCCCACATGTGCGAAAACACCGCAGCCGGGACGTCGGGGTGACGGACCAGGTTGTGCGGCGCACGGATCAGTTCTTCTCGCGAAAACCCGCTGATTTCAACGAACGCATCGTTGCAGTAGGTGATCACGCCCTTGGCGTCGGTTGTGGAGATCAACCGCTGCTGAGCCGGGAAAGTCCGTTCGCGTTGTGTAATGGGCTGGTTATTACGCATGGTTTTTCAATCCGCAAGGCTTTGAAAGGTTGTCGGCGGTGACAGCTTTTTATTGAAATTTTTTTTCAATAATCGGCACAGCGTCGCAAAACGGCGCTTGCTTCAGCCAGCGAGCATCGGATAGGTGAACAGGCCGAAATGCAGCAGATTCAGCCCGAAGTGCGTGGCGATGGCCGCGCCGAGCCCGCCAAAACGGTAGGCCAGACCATAGCCGACACCCGCCAGCCCTGCCAGCAACACCCAGGTCCAGCCTGCGCCGGCATGCGCCAGCGCAAACACCAGTGACGCCAGCAGCAGTGCGAGGTTTTCACCGTAAGGCAGATGTTTGAAGTGGCGACTGAGACCGCCCTGTATATAGCCGCGAAACAAGGCTTCCTCGACCAGCGTTACCAGCAGCAGGTTGTTCAGCACCCACAACCACGATTGCTCTGGCCACTTCGGCGCCCAGGCGATCACGCCGAGCAACATGGCGCCGCCGAGCGCGAGGATCACGCTCAACGTCAGGGCGAGGGCGCTGGCGTACACCGTCAGGCGCAACGAACGCCGCGCGACGATCCACGGGCAGACCAGCAACAGCCAGAAGCCAATCAGCGGTTTGTCGAGATTCATGTACATCGCGAACGGCACGGCGTCGTCGGTGAAACGCTGCGGGTCGATTGCCCGGCCATTGGAAAAACCCGGCAGCCAATGCAGCGCCAGCGCCACAGCGAGAACGACAAACAGGCCATGACCGAGAAACCGTGCGACCGGTACTTTTTGCAGATTCACGGCGAAACCGGCGAACACCAGCAGCCCAATGGAGATCAGTGCCAGCCAGCCGAGTTGGCCGTAGCTCAGTGCCAGGCCGTAGCCGAGGCTGAGAAGTGCCAGATAAAGCCATGGCAACGCCTTCATCGAAAGTTCCTGTGGAAAATTGTGGAAGGGCTTTCTACACGGGTGAAGGCGTGGGGACAAGTAAAGCTGCGGCGGCAAACCGGGACAGATACCCATGACGCACCACCTGTAGGAGCTGCCGAAGGCTGCGATCTTTTGACTTTGGTTTTTCAAGATCAAAAGATCGCAGCCTTCGGCAGCTCCTACAGGTTTTTGTGTGGGGTTTAGGATCAGTGCAGGTTGAGTCTGGCGGCCGCACGTTCGGTGATTTCCGTGCGCAGCTTCAGCGACGGCGCAGCACGCAGGCGGGCCTCAGCGACAATCGCGCTCGGCGCAACGTCCGGGCTGCCCGCGTTGAACGGCGGCGCTGGGGCGTATTCCAGTTGCAGCTGAATCAGTTGCGCCGCGTCGGCACCCACCAACTCTTCAGCCAGCACCAAGGCAAAATCAATCCCCGCCGTGATCCCGCCGCCGGTAAACAGGTTGCCGTCACGCACGACCCGATCCTTCACCGCAATCGCGCCGAGCGTTGGCAGCAAATCGTGATAAGCCCAGTGCGTCGTCGCGCGTTTACCTTGCAGCAGACCCGCCGCGCCCAGCACCAGCGATCCGGTGCACACCGACGTCACATATCGCGCCTGGGCCGCCTGGCGTTTGATGAACGCCAGCGTCTGCTCATCCTCCATCAACGGCCCGACGCCGCCCCCGCCCGGCACGCAGATCACATCCAGATCAGGGCAATCCTCAAACGTGGTGGTTGGTTTCAGCAGCAGGCCGGTGCTGGCAGTGACCGGCATCAGGTCCTTCCAGATCAAATGCACCTGCACGTCCGGTAACGACGCGAGCACGTCATAGGGCCCGGTCAGGTCGAGTTGCTGAACCTGCGGAAACAACAGAAAACCGATCTGCAGCGTCATTGTTCTTGCTCCATGAAAAGGGGTGGACGGCTTCACTGTAGGCGCGTAGGTTCTGGCGCATACGCCAATAACCCCACGAATTACGCCAAATGCCCAAAGCCATTCACGTACTCGCGTTCGCCAACATGCAGATCCTCGACGTCACCGGGCCGTTGCAGGTGTTCGCCTCGGCCAACGACCTTGCCCGTCAGCGCGGCTTGCCCATTCCTTATGCGCCGAGCGTGATTGCCAGCGGCGGCGGGGCGGTGATGTCCTCGGCAGGCTTGGCGGTGTTGGCCGAACCCTTGCCGCAGGAACCCAGCGACACATTGATCATCGCCGGTGGCTGGGGCATTTATCCCGCTGCTGAAGATGTGCCGCTGGTGGATTGGGTTCGTGAACACGCGGCGAAATGCCGGCGCGTGGCCTCCGTATGTACCGGCGCATTTCTGCTGGCGGCGAGTGGCTGGCTCGATGGCCGGCGCGTGGTTACGCACTGGACGCGCTGTGAGCAATTGGCACAGCAACATCCCAATCTTCAGGTCGAGGCCAATCCGATCTTCATCAACGACGGGCCGGTGTGGACGTCGGCCGGGGTCACCGCCGGTATCGATCTGGCATTAGCGATGGTCGAGGAAGATCTCGGCAGCGACATCGCGCTGGACGTTGCCCGGCACCTGGTGGTGTTCCTGAAACGCCCGGGCGGGCAATCGCAGTTCAGCGTGACCTTATCGCTGCAAAACCAGGGCAACCGTTTTGATGAGCTGCACGCGTGGATCGCCGAAAACCTCACCTGCGATCTTGGCGTGCCGACCCTCGCCGAACAGGCCGGCATGAGCGAACGCAGCTTCGTCCGCCACTACCGCGCCGACACCGGCCAGACTCCGGCGCGGGCGATTGAATTGATCCGGGTCGAGACGGCGCGGCGGCTGTTAAGCGACACCGGGCTGCCGGTTAAACGCATTGCGGCCAATTGCGGGTTTGGCAGTGAAGAGACGCTGCGCCGTAGCTTTCTACGGGCGATCGGGGTGACGCCGCAGGCGTATCGGGAGCGGTTTTCGGTCAGCGCTGCAACAGATCCAGTAATGCCTTGAGTGTTTCCTGCGGGGCTTCCTTCGGGTTCAGATAGACTGCGCAGCTTATTCTGCCGACCGACTTCAAGGACGATGCATGTCACGCAAATCGCTGCTTGCTCTGCTGGTACTCATCGGGATGCTGGCCGGTTGCGCTTCGCCGCCACCGTCATTGCCGGACACCCCGCAACGCCGTGAGTTGATGGAGCGCATGTTTGCCAAGTCGACGATCATGCTGTCGCTCAAGGAACTCGACGCACGCGCTGCCGCCGAGCCGGGTGGAGCAAAGCGCCAAGTCTCTGCAGATGAGGCAGTGGCCAGCCATAAGAAACAAATGAATGTCGACCTGCCCGCCGCCTATTGGGCGCAGCGACGTGCAAACCTTGCGCAACTGATCGATGCCAGGGCCAAGGGCGAGGCCATTGGTCTGGCGGCTTATAAAGAGAAGTACTTCGAGCAATTGTCCCAGGCGCCGACGCCTGTGCTCACGGCTCTGGCCGATGCGCCGAGGATGGACGCGCTGCCGGAGTTTGCGCTGGTGCTGCCCAACGATCATCAGCTCAGTTACTTCTACCTGATGACCGTCGCGGATGAGACGTTCTGGGAAATTGAGCAGTTTTACCAGCACATGGCCGATCTGGATGCCCAGTACGGCGTGTGCGCGCTGTACCCGGATTGCTACCGACCGGACTTCCGCACGGCTAAGCCTCGGCTTCCGCCACCTGATTGAAATACTTGCTCCGATCCGGCGTGAACGTCACCCGCATCTTCGTCCGCGAGCACGTCAGCGAGCGCTCTTCACGCAAATCGATATCCAGATTCTCCCCACGCAAACCTTGCCACTGGGCGAGGTATTTCAGCGAGCCGTACTTTTCATTTTTTTTCAGGCTGCGACTGACGCCACCTTTCCAGCCGAGCACCGGCAGTTCGTCAGCGAGGCAGCGTTGGGCGAGGTCGGGGAAACGGGTGGCGCGCTGGCGGCCGATTTCCCAGCATTTGATCAGGCCTTGGTCGGCGGCTTCCCAGAGTTGGCTGCGGGTGAGGCCGCTGCGCAGGGGCAAGTCGATGGCGCGCTGGACGTGGTGGGTCATTCCGGTTCCTTGAATTCGGGTTTTATTGGACAGCTCCGCTGTGCCCGTTGCGGTGGATGGTAGGGGGCGATGTAACAGCTGGCAACAGGGTATTTCAGGGTGTGAGTGCGGGGTGCGGGGGAGGGTGGACGCGGCAGATGTTGAACACCTGTAGTCCATTGCCATGCGAATTTGTGGCGAGGGGATTTATCCCCGATGGGCCGCGCAGCGGCCCCAAAGTCAGAAAATTCGGTACTTCTGGAGGAATTAGTTGGAGGGTTTTGGGGCTGCTTTGCAGCCCATCGGGGATAAATTCCCTCGCCACAGGGGGGTGGTGACACATCATTTTTTTGGTGTGTAAGTCCTACAAACGCGGGTGTTTATGGGGTATTTCCTACAACCCCTGGCGAACTTTACGGCTGCCACTCACTCTTTTCCCCACTCAACTTGCGATCCAGAAAACTCGCCGCGCTGATCAATGCCAGATGCGTCAGCGCTTGCGGCGTATTGCCCAGATGCCGCCCATGGCTGTCGAACTCCTCGGCGTATAAACCCAGCGGGTTGGCGTACCTCAGCAATTGCTCAAACTCCAGATGCGCCTTTTCCACCTGCCCGGCCCGGGCCAGGCATTCGACGTACCAGAACGAGCACGCAGCAAATGCGCCTTCGGTGCCGGACAGCCCGTCAATGTTCGCGTCATCGTTGCGATAGCGGTAAACCATGCCGTCGCGCACCAGATGCTTTTCAATCGCCGCAAGCGTCGACAACCAGCGCGGATCCTTGGCGCTGACAAAGCGCACCAGCGGCATCAGCAGCATCGAACCATCGAGCGCGGTGCCGCCCTTGTACTGGACGAAATGTCCGCGCTCTTCATCCCAGAAGTTGTCCCAGATGTCGGCATAGATCGCCTGCCGTGTCTGATCCCATTGTGCGAACGGCGCCGGCAGCGAGCGTTTTGAAGCCAGACGGATTGCCCGGTCCAGCGCCACCCAGCACATCAATCGTGAATGCAGAAAGTGATGCTGTTCGCCGCGCATTTCCCAGATGCCGACATCAGTCGTCTGCCACGTTTCACAGACTTGATCGACGACTTCGCGCACATGCTTCCAGCCTTCATGGGAAATCGCGTCGCCGTATTTGTTGACCAGATACACCGCGTCCATCAACTCGCCAAAGATGTCGAGCTGGATCTGATCGTAAGCGCCATTGCCGATGCGCACCGGTTTTGCGCCGCCGTGCCCTGACAGGTGATCCAGTTCGGTTTCCGGCAACTCCTGTTGACCGTCGATGGCGTACAAGATGTTTAGCTTCATCGGTTGCCCGTGGCAATCGCTGACCCGGCCGCGCAGCCAGCCCATGTAGGCGTTGGCTTCGCCGACAAACCCCAGGCGCATGAACGCATACACGGTAAATGAGGCGTCGCGAATCCACGTGTAGCGGTAGTCCCAGTTGCGTTCGCCGCCGGGGGTTTCCGGCAGGCCGAAGGTGGCAGCGGCGAGGATCGCGCCGTGTTTGCGTGAGGTCAGTAGCTTGAGGGCGAGGGCCGAGCGATTGACCATTTCCCGCCAGCGTCCGCGATAGATCGACTGGCCGAGCCAGTCGCGCCAGAACTTCAGCGTGCGCTCCATGCACAACTGCGCGGCGCCTTCTCCGAAGCGTGGATCGTCCTCGCCACCGAGCAGAAACGCGGCGGTTTGATCCTGCTTCAACGTGAAGGAAGCGACCGCCGCCCCGGTATCAATCTCCAGCGCTTGATCGGAGGCCAGGCGCAGTGACGGCTGACCCTCGGCGCTGAAAATCACTGTTTGTTCATCCATCCGCGCGCGCGTGTCAGCTCGGGCGTAATCGTGGCGCACCGCGCAGCGCACGTGAAACGTCGCCTCGCCGCTGACCACGCGAACCCGGCGCATCAGCAGTGGCAAATCATCCTCGCTGTCGCCCACCGGCAACAAGTCGGTGACTTCAACCACCGCGCGCTCACTCAGCCAACGGGTTTGCAACACATTGGTGTCGGGCAGGTAAATCTGTTCGCGACGGGCATCGGGCAAGTCCGGTGTGATCTGAAAAATCCCCGCGTCGGGCGTGTCCAGCAACGAACAAAAAATTGACGGACTGTCGAACTCCGGCCAACAGAAAAAATCCACGCTGCCGCGATCATTGACCAGCGCCGCACTGCGCATGTCGCCGATGATGCCGTGGGCGTCGATCGGGCTTTGTCGTTCCAGGTGATGCTCAGCCATTGCCGCGAAACTCCGGATAGAGGCTCATGCCGCCGTCGATGAACAGGGTGGTGCCGACGATGTAATCGGAGGCGTCGGAAGCCAGAAAAACCACCGCGTTGGCGACGTCTTCGGCATCGCCGATGCGGCCGTAGGGAATGAGTTTGAGCAGCTCTTGTTCAGCATCGCCGGTGGTCGCCGAGACATTGATCGGCGTGCGAATCGCCCCCGGTGCGATGCCGTTGATGCGAATGCGTTGATGGCTGACTTCCTGCGCCAGGGTCTGCATCAACTGATCGACGCCACCCTTGGACGCGGCGTAATTGACATGCCCGGCCCAAGGAATGCGCTGGTGCACCGAACTCATGTGAATGATCTTGCCGGCTGCGCGGGAAACGCCTTCACGCACACCTTGGCGATTGAAAATCCGCAGCGCGGCGCGGGCGCAGAGGAACTGGCCGGTGAGATTGACGCCGATGACCGCGTTCCAGTCATCGAGCGACATGTCCACAGCAGCGGCGTCTTTTTGCAGGCCGGAGTTGGCCACCAGAATGTCCAGCGAGCCGAAGGCGTCGAGGGTCTCGGCGAACAGCCGTTCGACCTGATCTTCCTTCGACACGTCGGCGCCGATGGCCAGCGCTTGCCCACCGTCGGCGATGATCTGGCGGGCCAGTGCTTCGGCAGGTTCTGCCTGACTGTTGTAGTTGATGACCACGGCGGCGCCGGCAGCGGCGAGGGCTTTGGCGGCGGCGTGGCCGATGCCGGAACTGGCGCCGGTGATCAGGGCAACCTGGCCGGTGAGGGAGATGTGCATGCAGGGTCGCGCCTTGATTGAGGGCTTATTAAGCTGACCGGCGGCCTGCCAAAAGAGTTCATTCCAGTGGGTTTTGTGGTGAGCGCTCGGGCCTCATCGCGGGCAAGCCCGCTCCCACAATGATCGATGTTGTGCCCGAATTTTATGTCCACCCTATTCCCTGTGGGAGCGGGCTTGCCCGCGATGGGGCCTTCACATTCCACCAACAATTGCGCGCTTCCACGCCTCCCGACGCTATGGCAACGTGGCGGCCCCTGATGAGGCTGCAGTCCATGGCAAACCCCTACCGCGAATTATTCACCGCACCCGGCGCGCGCAATTTTGTTCTGGCCGGGATGATCGCGCGCATGCCGATTTCGATGACCGGCATTGGCGTGATCACCATGCTCTCGCAACTCAAGGGCGGCTATGCGTTGGCCGGTGCTGTGGCGGCGACGTTTGCCCTAGCCACGGCGTTTTGTGCGCCACAGGTGTCGCGTCTGGTCGACCGTTACGGTCAGCGAAAAGTGCTTCCGGTGTCGGCGTTGATCGGCGGCGGGGCACTGTTGATGTTGCTGCTCTGTACCCGTTTGCAGGCGCCGACCTGGACCTTGTTTGTGTTCGCCGCGCTGGCCGGGTGCATGCCGAGCATGTCGGCGATGGTGCGGGCACGCTGGACTGAAATCTATCGTGGCCAGCCGCAATTGCAGACGGCCTATGCGCTGGAGTCGGTGCTCGATGAAGTCTGTTTCATCGTCGGCCCGCCATTGTCGGTGGGGTTGTGCGTGGCGGTGTTCCCCGAGGCCGGGCCGTTGGCTGCGTTGTTGGCACTGGCGATTGGCGTGACGGCGTTTGTCGCCCAGCGCAGCACCGAGCCGGCGGTGCATCCGCACGCGTCGCACGATCAGGCGTCGATCATTCGTTCGACCGACATTCAACTGCTGCTGGCGCTGATGACTGCCATGGGCATCATTGTCGGTGTGATCGATGTCGTCAGCGTCGCGTTTGCCCAGCAGCAAGGGCAACCCGCAGCCGCCAGCATCGTCCTGTCGGTGTACGCCATCGGTTCGTGCCTGGCCGGGATCGCCTTCGGTGCGATGCGTTCGAAATTGCCGTTGCCACGGTTGTTCTTGTACGGCGGGGTGGCGACGGCGGTGACGACGTTACCGTTGTTACTGGCGAGCAATATTGTCGGGTTGTCGCTGGCGGTATTCATTGCCGGGTTGTTCTTCGCGCCGACGCTGATCGTAGCGATGGCGCTGGTCGAACGCATCGTGCCACCGGCCAGGCTCACCGAGGGCCTGACCTGGCTGGTGACCGGCTTGAGCATCGGTGTGGCGGTAGGTGCCGCTGGCTCCGGCTGGCTGGTGGATGCCTTCGGCGCGCGTAGCGGTTTCTGGCTGGCGATAGCGGCCGGGGCGGTGGTGCTGGGTGCGGCTGTGCAGAGTTTCCGTCACTTGAAATGACTGGATAGACGCGCGCGGGCTAATTTCTGCTGGGCCGCCTTCGTTCTTTTATACAGACAACTTTTCGAGGTAAGCCGGGTGACTCAGCTGACATTGCTGTGCCTTCCTTATTCGGGCGCCAGTGCCATGGTCTATAGCCGCTGGCGGCGCAAACTGCCGCAGTGGCTGACGCTGCAACCGGTCGAGCTGCCGGGTCGCGGCGCACGGTTTGGCGAAGCGCTGCAAATCGATATGCGGGCGCTGGCCCATCAGTTGGCCAGCGAACTGCAAACGACCCTGCGCGCGCCTTATGCGATTTTCGGCCACAGTCTTGGCGCGCTGCTGGCCTGCGAGCTGGCCCATGCCTTGCGCGCCCTGGGGTTGCCGGAGCCGGTGGCGCTGTTCGCCTCCGGCACGGCAGCGCCGACGCTGCGCAGTGAATATGATCGCGGTTTCGCTGAACCGAAAAGTGATGCCGAACTGATCGAGCAGTTGCGCACCTTGAATGGCACCAGCGAAGAAATTCTCGCCAATGCCGAATTGATGAGCCTGACCCTGCCGGTGCTGCGTGCCGACTTCCTGTTGTGCGGACGTTTTCAGCCCATCCAGCGCCCACTGCTCAAATGCCCGGTGCATGTGCTCGGCGGTACCACCGACCGGGCGACCACCGAGCAATTGATCGGCTGGAGCAAGGAAACCCTCGGCAGTTTCTCCGTGGACATGCTCGCCGGCGGTCATTTCTTTATTCATGAACACGAAGCCAAAGTGCTGAAAGTTATCAAGGATCAGCTCGACGTTCATCACCGCCGACACTCAATGCCCGCCACTGCCTGAACATCAGCACATTTCATGTGGGAGCAAGCACGCTCCCACAGGGTTTCCTGCCCGTCTGAAAATCCCCGCCTGCCTCGCTCCTGATACTTCTTCTCATTCGCTAATTTTTCCGGTGTGCATTCGTTTTATAGGGACGACGTGCCTTTGTGCTTCCTGCCTACTGATCCGGATGCTAAGAAATGAATGCTGAAGACTCCTTGAAACTTGCTCGCCGGTTTATCGGGTTGCCCCTGGAAAAGCGCCAGATGTTCCTCGCGGCCCTGCAAAAGGAGGGCGTGGATTTCGCCCGGTTCCCGATTCCCGCCGGGATCGAGGCCGAAGATCGCCAGGCGTTGTCTTACGCGCAGCAACGGATGTGGTTTCTCTGGCAACTGGACCCGCACAGCGGCGCCTACAACTTGCCGGGTGCGGTGCGCCTGAGCGGGCGGCTGAATCTGTCGGCACTGGAGCAGGCGTTTGCCGCACTGGTCGCCCGCCATGAAACCCTGCGCACGGTGTTCCAGCGGCAGGCGGATGACAGTCTGCTGCAAGTGCCCGCCACGGCGACCTTGAACATCCGTCACGAAGATTTCAGCGCGCTGCCGGCCGCCGAACGCGAGGAAGCGGTCGTTCGTGCCGCCGAGCAACAATCGGTGTTGCCGTTCGATCTGGCCGTCGGGCCGTTGCTGCGGGTCACCTTGCTCAAGCTCGCCGAGCAGGAGCACGTATTGCTGCTGACCCTGCACCACATCGTTTCCGATGGCTGGTCGATGAACGTGCTGATCGACGAATTCATCCGTTGCTATGACGCCTTTGACGCCGGCCAGCCACCGGCGCTGGCAGCGCTACCGGTGCAGTACAGTGATTACGCGCTGTGGCAACGCCGTTGGCTGGAAGCCGGCGAGCAGGCGCGGCAACTGGAATATTGGCAGGCGCAGTTGGGTGATGAGCACCCGGTGCTGGAATTGCCGCTGGACCATTCGCGCCCGGCCATGCCGAGCTATCGCGGCCCGCGCTATGAGTTTGCCGTCGACGGTCAATTGGCCGAGCAACTGCGCGCCACCGCGCAACAGCATCAAGTCACGTTGTTCATGTTGTTGCTCGGCGCGTTCAATGCGCTGCTGCACCGTTACACCGGGCAGACCGACATCCGTGTCGGCGTGCCGATTGCCAACCGCAATCGCGCCGAGATCGAAGGCCTGATCGGTTTCTTCGTCAACACCCAGGTGCTGCGCACAAAAGTGGATGGCCAGACCCGCGTCGATGCGTTGCTGCAAGCGATCAAAGAGACGGCGCTCGGCGCTCAGGCCCATCAGGATCTGCCATTCGAGCAACTGGTCGAAGCGCTGAAACTGGAACGCAGCCTCAGTCACACGCCGCTGTTCCAGGTGATGTACAACCACCAGCCGCAGGTGGCCGATATCGCCGCCCTCAGCACGGCCTCGGGCCTGGTGCTCGACAGCCTCGAATGGCAAAGCCGCACCACCCAGTTTGACCTGACACTCGACACCTACGAGAAGGGCGGCAAGCTACACGCTGCACTGACCTACGCCAGCGATCTGTTCGACGCGCCGACCATCGAACGGATGGCGCGCCACTGGTTGCGCCTGCTCAAGGCAATGGTCGCCGATCCTGCGCAACGCATTGGCGAACTGCCGTTGCTGGACGCGGATGAGCAGCACACGCTGGTGCACGCCTGGAACGCTACAGCAGCGGTTTATCCGTGCGGGCAGCCGATTCATCAATTGATCGAAGCCCAAGTGGCGCGCACCCCGAATGCCCCGGCGCTGGTGTTCGCCGAGCAAACCCTGAGTTATGCACAACTGGATGCCCGAGCCAACCAACTGGCGCATCTGTTGCGTGATCAAGGCGTGCGGGCCGACAGTCTGGTGGGCATTTGCGTCGAGCGCTCGCTGGAAATGGTGATCGGCCTGCTGGCGATTCTCAAGGCCGGCGGCGCCTATGTGCCGCTGGATCCGGGATACCCGCAAGAGCGTCTCGCCTACATGGTCGAGGACAGCGGCATCACTTTGCTGCTGACCCAGAGTGCGCTGCTGGCGTCCCTGCCGACGGCAGGGGTGAACGTCATTACCCTCGATCAGGAAGCTGACTGGCTGGATCGCTACAGCGAAGGCCGTGTCGATGTGGTCGTTGATCCGCTGAACCTGGCGTACGTGATTTACACCTCCGGCTCCACCGGCAAACCGAAAGGTGCCGGCAACAGTCATGCGGCGCTGGTCAACCGTTTGTGCTGGATGCAGGAGGCTTACGGGCTGGATGCCAGTGATTCGGTGTTGCAGAAAACCCCGTTCAGCTTTGACGTGTCGGTCTGGGAATTTTTCTGGCCGCTGCTGACCGGCGCGCGTCTGGTCGTGGCCGCACCGGGTGCGCACCGCGATCCATCGCGGTTGATCGCAACCATCAACCACTACGGCATCAGCACGCTGCACTTTGTCCCGTCGATGTTGCAGGCGTTTATTCATGAACCGGGCGTCGAGGCCTGTGTCGGCCTCAGGCGCATTGTCTGCAGCGGCGAAGCGCTGCCGCTGGATGCGCAACTGCAAGTGTTCGCCAAGCTGCCGAAGGCCGGGCTCTACAATTTGTACGGCCCGACCGAAGCGGCCATCGACGTCACCCACTGGACCTGTGTCGACGAAGGCGCCGACAGCGTGCCGATCGGTCGGCCGATCGCCAACCTGCGCACGCATGTGCTCGACGCCGAACTGTTGCCGGTACCGAGCGGCGTCGCCGGTGAGTTGTATCTGGGCGGGGCAGGGCTGGCGCGCAGTTATCACCAGCGCCCGGCGCTGACCGCCGAGCGTTTTGTGCCGTGCCCGTTCCATGACGGCGCGCGCCTGTACCGCACCGGTGACCGGGTGCGCCAACGTGCCGACGGCGTCATCGAATACCTCGGGCGTCTCGATCATCAGGTGAAGTTGCGCGGCTTGCGTATCGAGTTGGGCGAAATCGAAACCCGCCTGATGCAGCATCCGCTGGTGCGTGAAGCCGTGGTGCTGGTGCAGGGCGGCAAACACCTGGTCGGCTATCTGGTGCTGGAAACTGCTCAGGCAGACGAACAATGGCAACAGGACGTCAAGGCCTGGCTGCTCGGCAGCCTGCCGGAATTCATGGTGCCGACCCACCTGCTGACGCTGGACCGGTTGCCGGTCACTGCCAACGGCAAGCTCGATCGCAAAGCTTTGCCGCAACCGGATGCCGCGCCGCAACAAGCCTTCGTTGCGCCGCAGGATGCCATGCAAAAGGCCCTGGCCGCGATCTGGGAAGACGTGCTCGGTCTGCAGCGTGTGGGTCTGGAAGACAACTTCTTCGAGCTGGGCGGTGATTCGATCATTTCGATTCAAGTGGTCAGCCGCGCGCGGCAGGCCGGGATCCGCATCAGCCCGCGCGACCTGTTCCAGTATCAGACTGTGCGCAGTCTGGCGTTGGTCGCAATCCTCGACAGCCACAGCTCGGTGGATCAGGCCCCGGCGACGGGCGAAGCGTTACTGGGGCCGATCCAGCAACAGTTTTTCAGCCGGACGATGCCGCGGCGTGAGCACTGGAACCAGTCCCTGTTGCTGACCCCGCGCGAGGCGCTGAATGCTCAGTGGCTCGACACGGCATTGACCCATGTGATCAACCACCACGATGCCTTGCGCCTGCGTTTTGTCGAGGGCGTCGACGGCTGGCAGCAAGCGTACGCGGCACAGGTCGAACGCGGTGACGTGTGGCTGCGCACGGCCGAGACGACCGCGCAACTGAGCGCCCATTGCGACGAAGCCCAGCGCAGTCTTGATCTGGCCAACGGGCCGCTGTTGCGCGCGGTGTTAGTGACCATGGCCGATGGCAGTCAGCGCCTGTCGCTGATCCTCCATCACCTGGTGGTGGACGGTGTGTCGTGGCGCGTGTTGCTGGAAGATTTGCAGCAAGCCTACGAACAAATCGCGGCGGGCGGTGGTGTGCAATTGCCGGCCAAGACCAGTGCGTTTCAGCGCTGGACGGCGCGCCTGAGCTCCGAGGCTTCGCGCTTCGACGATCAACTGGCTTACTGGAAGGCCCAGCACAACACCGCGCAGGATCTGCCGTGCGAACGCCCTGAAGGCAGCCTGCAAAACCGTTTCGGTAAAAAGATCGAATGGCGTCTGGACGCCGAGCGCACCCGCCAATTGCTGCAACAGGCACCGGCAGCCTATCGCACCCAGGTCAACGATCTGCTGCTGACGGCATTGGCGCGCACCATCAGTGGCTGGAGCGGTCAGCCGGGCACCCTGATCCAACTGGAAGGCCATGGTCGTGAAGACCTGTTCGACGACATTGACCTGACGCGCAGCATCGGCTGGTTCACCAGCCTGTTCGCCGTCAATCTGCTGGCGACCGAGGACCTCGACGGTTCGATCAAGGCGATCAAAGAACAACTGCGCGCGGTTCCGGACAAAGGTCTGGGTTACGGCGTGCTGCGTTATCTGGCCGCGCCGTCGGTGCGCGAAGAACTGGCTGCATTGCCTGCGCCGCGCATCACCTTCAACTATCTGGGGCAGTTCGACCGTCAGTTCGATGAGCAGGCGTTGCTGGTGCCGTCCACCGAGTTTGGCGGCGTCGCCCAGGATCAACAGGCGCCGCTGGATAACTGGTTGACGGTCGAAGGCCAGGTCTATGGCGGCGAATTGAGCCTGAGTTGGGGTTTCAGCTCGCAGATGTTCGATAGCGCCACTGTGCAAATGTTGGCTGACCGCTACGCCGCAGAATTGACTGCCCTGATCGAGCACTGCTGCGCCCTCGACATTGCGCAAGTGACGCCGTCGGACTTCCCGTTGGCGCGCATCAGCCAGGCGCAACTGGAGGCGTTGCCGGTCGCCGCCGCCGTCATCGAAGATGTTTATCCGTTGTCGCCGATGCAGCAGGGCATGTTGTTCCATACCCTGTATGAACCGCAGGTCGAGGCGTACATCAGCCAGATGCGCCTGGACATCCAGGGCCTCGATCCGCAGCGTTTTGCCGACGCCTGGCAAGCGGCGCTGGCGCGTCATGATGTGTTGCGCAGCAGCTTCCACTGGCAAGGCCTGGACAGCGCCCATCAAGTGATCAGCCGCCAAGTGCAACTGCCGCTGCAGGTGCTGGACAACACGGACACCGATGCGCTGGCCGAGACGGAGCGGGCGCAGGGTTTCGAACTCGACTGCGCGCCGTTGTTGCGCCTGAAACTGGTGCGCACCGGTGCCGATCACTGGCACTTGATCTACACCAGCCATCACATCCTCATGGACGGCTGGAGTAACGCGCAACTGCTCGGCGAGGTGATTTCGCACTACGCCGACGCGCGTTCATTGCCGGCGCCGGTGGGGCATTACCGCGATTACATGGGCTGGTTGCAGCAGCAATCGGCAGACGCTGGCAAGGCGTTCTGGAACGCTGCGCTGGCGCCGTTGCAGGCGCCGACACTGCTTGCCGATGCCGTGCGTGCGCCCGTGGCTGGCCACGGCACAGACGAGCATCGCGAGGTGATCGACGCCGCCGCGACGCGGCGTCTGGGCGAGTTCGCTCGTCAGCAGAAAGTCACCCTCAACACGTTGCTGCAAGCGGCCTGGAGCCTGTTGCTGCAACGCTACACCGGGCAGGACTGCGTAGCGTTCGGCGCCACGGTGGCCGGTCGTTCGGCGCCGCTGCCGGGCATCGAGCAGCAATTGGGGTTGTTCATCAACACCTTGCCGCTGGTGTGCAACCCGCGCCCGGATCAGCACGTCGGGCAGTGGTTGAGTGATCTGCAGGCGCAGAACCTGGCCCTGCGTGAATTCGAGCATGTGCCGTTGTATGACATTCAAGGCTGGGCAGGGCATCAGGGCTCGGCGCTGTTCGACAGTCTGCTGGTGTTCGAAAACTTCCCGGTCGCCGAGGCACTGAAACAGGGCGCGCCGGCCGGGTTGACCTTCGGCAACCTGCATAACCATGAACGCACTCACTATCCGCTGACGCTGGGCATCGAACTGGGCGCCACGCTGAGCCTGGAGATGAGCTACGACGCCGCGCGATTCAGCGCCGCGCAAGTGCACATGCTCTGCGCCAACCTGCGCCACTTGCTTGAGCAATTGATCACCAACGTCACCGCTTGCCTCGGCAACCTGACGTTGCTCGATGAAGCTGCAACGCACGCCATGCTCGCCCATTGCCAGCCGCCGGCGCTGCAATTGCAGCACACCGGCCTGGTGCACGAGCGCATTGCCGCGCAGGCCAAAGCCACACCGCAGGCACTGGCCGTACAGTGCGGTGAACAGCGTCTGAGCTATGACGAACTCAACCGTCAGGCGAATCGCCTTGCTCACCGTCTGCTGGCCAGCGGTGCCGCACCGGGCAAACGCATCGGTCTGGCGCTGCGTCGTGGCCCGCAAATGATCGTCAGCTTGCTGGCCGTGCTGAAGACCGGCGCCGCTTACGTACCGCTGGATGCCAACTATCCGGCCCAGCGTCTGGCCTACATGATCGAAGACAGCCGTGTCGATCTGCTGCTCGATGAATCCGCTCTGCTGCAAGACGTGCCGCTGCCGGCAGGTCTTGAACATTTGCACCTGGGCGAAATCATCGAGACGCTGGGCGCTTATCCGGACAGCGATCCGCTGAATCACGCCACGGTCGATGACCTGGCGTACGTGATTTACACCTCGGGTTCCACCGGCCAGCCAAAAGGCGTGGCGATTGCTCACGCGGCGCTGCGCGAATTTTGCCAGACCGGTGCCGAGTATTCGGCGCTCACCGCCGAAGATCGCGTGCTGCAATTTGCGACGTTCAGCTTCGACGGTTTTGTCGAGCAATGTTATCCGCCGCTGTGTGTCGGTGCGGCGCTGATCATGCGCGGTGACGAACTCTGGGACGTTATCCAGTTGGCCGACCAGATCGTCGGCCATGGCGTGACCCTGGCGGACTTGCCGGCGGCTTATTGGTTCTTGCTGGCGCGTGAATGCGCTGGCGGCAACATCGCCAGCCTGGGCCCGTTGCGTCAGGTTCACGTCGGTGGTGAAGCGATGTCGGTCGAAGGCCTGCGCCTGTGGCACGAGGCCGGGTTGAGCCACGTGCGCTTGCTCAACACCTACGGGCCGACCGAGGCGACGGTGGTGTCCAGCGTCCACGATTGCCGCCTGAGCGATGCCAGCGATAGTTTCGGCATTCCGATTGGCCGAGCCATCCCCGGCCGCGCGTTGTACGTGCTCGACAGTGCCGGCCAGTTGCTGCCGGCCGGTGGTGTCGGCGAGTTGTGCATTGGTGCGAGCGCCTGTCTTGCGCAGCAGTATTTCGACCGTCCGGCCCTCACCGCCGAGCGCTTCCTGCCAGACCCGTTTGCCGCCGAGGCGGGTGCGCGGCTGTACCGCAGCGGCGACCTGGTCCGTTACAACGAAAACGGCGATCTGGAATACGCCGGGCGGATCGACCACCAAGTGAAGATTCGTGGCTTGCGCATCGAGATGGGGGAAATAGAAGCCTGTCTGCAAGCGCAGGAAGGCGTGCGCGCCGCCGCAGTCATCGCTCAGGATTTCCCGGGGGGCGCACAACTGGTGGCTTATGTGGTGCCCGAAACAGGCACCGAACCTGCGACCGCGCAGGCGCAGTGGCTGGGCTCGCTCAAAGCTTCGCTGCAACAAGTGCTGCCCGATTACATGGTGCCGGCGCACCTGCTGTTGCTGGACGCGTTGCCCCTGAACAACAACGGCAAACTGGATCGCACCGCGCTGCCGAAAGCCGAACTGAGCCAGGATTTGTGCGCTTATGCCGCGCCGCAGACCTTGCTGCAGGTGCAACTGGCGCAGATCTGGGAAGCCGTGCTGAAGTCCGGCGCGGTGGGGCTCAGCGATCACTTCTTCGAACGCGGCGGCCACTCGTTGCTCGCCACCCAGGTGATTTCCCGGGTCCGCCAGACGCTCAAGCTCGATGTGCCGATGCGCACCCTGTTCGAGCAGCCGACGCTGCAAGCCTTCGCGGCCGCCTGCGCCACCCTGCAACACAGCGAAACTGTGCCAATGCTTGCGGTGCCGCGCGGTGATGCTCTGGCGTTGTCGTATGCCCAGGAACGTCAGTGGTTCCTCTGGCAGCTGGAGCCGGACAGCGCCGCTTACCACGTGCCGAGTGCACTGCGTTTGCACGGTGCGCTGGACATCGCGGCGTTGCAGCACAGCTTCAATCAACTGGTGGCCCGTCACGAGCCGTTGCGCACCACGTTCCGTCAGGACGACGAACGCACCGTGCAGGTGGTTCATGCGCAGGGACAATTGACGATTGAACAACACCGCCTCAATACCGAAGAGGGTCTGGCGGATTGGGTGCAGGCGCAGATCCGCCAACCGTTCGATCTGTTGAACGGGCCACTGCTGCGTGTCGCCCTGCTACGGATGGCCGCGGATGATCATGTGCTGGTGATCACGCAGCACCACATCGTTTCTGACGGCTGGTCGATGCAAGTGATGGTGCGCGAACTGATGGCGATGTATGCCGCAGAACGCGCCGGACAACCGCTCGAACTGGCAGCCCTGACGCTGCAATACGCCGATTTCGCGCAGTGGCAACGGCAGTGGATGGAGGCCGGCGAACGTCAGCGTCAACTCGATTATTGGAGGGCTCAACTCGGCGGCGAGCAACCGGTGCTGGAACTGCCGCTGGACCATTCGCGTCCGGCGGTGCAGAGCTATCGTGGCGCGCGGCTGGATGCGCCGCTGGAATCCGCGTTGAGTGCGCAATTGCAGGAGGTTGCCCGACGTGAGGGGGTGACGATGTTCATGCTCTTGCTGGCCTCGTTCCAGACCCTGTTGCACCGCTACAGTGGTCAGGACGATATCCGCGTCGGTGTGCCGATTGCCAACCGCAACCGCGCTGAAACCGAAGGCCTGATCGGCTTCTTCGTCAACACCCAAGTGATGCGTGCACAGTTTGCCGGCGACCTGAGTTTCCGTGATCTGCTGGCGCAGACTCGTCAGGCCGCAATGGGCGCTCAGGCGCATCAGGATCTGCCGTTCGAGCAATTGGTCGAAGCGCTGGCGCCGGAGCGCAGCCTGAGCCACAGCCCGTTGTTCCAGGTGCTGTTCAACCACCAGCGCGATGCCGCGCCGGTCACCGATGTGGCGGGTTTGCGCATCGAAGGCCTGCCGTGGAACAGCGCCACCGCCCAATTCGACCTGACCCTGGACACCACCGAAACCGCCGCCGGGCTGATGGTCAGTCTGACCTACGCCAGCGATCTGTTCGAGGCGACGACCATCGCGCGCCTGTTCGAACACTGGCAGGCATTGCTGCGGGCGATTGTCGCTGCGCCGCAACAGGCGATTGCCGCGTTGCCGATGCTCGCTGCGCAGGAGCGTCAGCAGATTCTCGAAGACTGGAACGCCACGGCCACCGAGTACCCGCTGCACCTCAGCGTGCAGCAGTTGATCGAAGCGCAGGTGCTGCGCACGCCGGACGCCATGGCGCTGAAATACGCCGATGAATGCCTGAGCTACGCGCAACTCAATGCCCGCGCCAACCAGTTGGCGCACAAGCTGATGGCGCTGGGTGTCGGACCTGAAAGCCTGGTCGGCATCGCCGCCGAACGTTCGATCGAAATGGTCGTCGCGCTGTTGGCCGTGCTCAAGGCCGGGGGCGCCTACGTGCCGCTGGACCCTGAATACCCGCAGGATCGCCTGGCCTACATGATCGAAGACAGCGGCGTGCAGCTGTTGCTGACTCAGGCGCATCTGCTCGATGCCTTGCCGCTGAGCGGACAGGTGCAAACCCTGTTGCTCGAGGCATCGATGGAGGGCTTCGCCAGCGACAATCCGGAAGTGGCGGTCACGGGTGAGAACCTTGCCTACGTGATTTACACCTCCGGCTCCACCGGCAAACCGAAAGGCGCTGGCAACCGTCATGTCGCCCTGACCAACCGTCTGTGCTGGATGCAACAGGCCTATGAGATCGGCGCGGGCGACAGCGTGCTGCAAAAGACCCCGTTCAGCTTTGACGTGTCGGTGTGGGAGTTCTTCTGGCCACTGATGACCGGCGCACGTCTGGTCGTCGCAGCCCCGGGCGATCACCGCGATCCGGCAAAACTGGTGGCGCTGATCAATCGCGAACACATCACCACGCTGCACTTTGTGCCGTCGATGTTGCAAGCCTTCCTGCAAGACGCCGAGGTCGGTACGTGCACCAGCCTGCAACGCATCGTCTGCAGCGGTGAAGCGCTGCCGGCTGATGCGCAACAGCAAGTCTTCGCCAAGCTGCCAACTGCCGGGCTGTACAACCTTTACGGCCCGACCGAAGCGGCCATCGACGTGACGCACTGGACGTGTGTGGAGGAGGGCCGCGACAGCGTGCCGATCGGTCAGCCGATTGCCAACCTCGGTTGCTACATCCTTGACGATAACCTTGAGCCGGTGCCGACCGGCGTGCTCGGCGAGTTGTACCTGGCGGGCGTCGGTCTGGCGCGCGGCTACCACCAGCGTCCGGCGCTGACCGCCGAACGTTTTGCGGTCAGCCCTTACGGCACCGGCGAACGGCTCTATCGCACCGGTGACCTGGCGCGCTACCGCGCCGACGGCGTGATCGAATACGCCGGCCGAATCGACCATCAGGTCAAGCTGCGCGGCCTGCGTATCGAACTCGGTGAAATCGAAGCGCGTCTGCTCGAGCACGCCAATGTCCGGGAAGCCGCGGTGTTGGTGATCGACGGCAAACTGTTGACCGGTTACGTGGTGCTGAACGAAGAAAGCGCGGACTGGCGCGACACTCTGATGCGTCATCTGCACGTCGGGCTGCCGGAATACATGGTGCCCAACCAGTGGCTGACGCTGCCGCAGATGCCGTTGAGTCCCAACGGCAAGCTGGATCGCAAGGCGCTGCCGAAGCCTGGATTGGGCGCCGGCAAAGCCGAATACATCGCTCCGCGCAATCAGCTGGAGCAGCGTATCGCTGCGGTGTGGGCCGATGTGCTGAAACTGCCGCGAGTTGGCTTGGCCGATAACTTCTTTGAACTGGGTGGCGATTCGATCATCTCGATTCAAGTGGTGGCCCGTGCCCGTCAGGCTGGAATCCGCTTTACCCCCAAAGACTTGTTCCAATACCAGACCGTCCAGGCGCTGGCCGGCGTCGCGACGCTGGGCGATAGCGCGGCGCAGATCGATCAGGGCGCGGTCAGTGGCGCTACACCGTTGCTGCCATTCCAGCAGTGGTTCTTTGCGGCTGAGATTGCCGAGCGGCATCACTGGAACCAGTCGGTGATGCTCAAACCGGCCGTCAGCATTGAGGCAAATGCGCTTGAGCAAGCCTTGCAAGAACTGGTCGCGCATCACGATGCCTTGCGCCTGTCGTTCACCGAAACGGCCAACGGCTGGACCGCAAATCATCATGCAACAACGGTGCAACACAGCCTGCTGATGCAGGCGAGTGTCAGCGATGAACAACAGTTGCAGGACGCTTGCCTTGAGGCACAACGCAGCTTCGACCTGGCTCACGGCCCGCTGTTGCGTGGCTTGCTGGTGACCCTGGCCGATGGTTCGCAACGCTTGCTGCTGGCGGTGCACCACTTGGTGGTGGACGGTGTGTCCTGGCGGATTCTGCTGGAAGATTTGCAAAGCGCTTACCAGCAGCGCATCGACGGCAAGCCCCCGCGCCTGCCGGCCAAGACCAGCGCCTTCAAGCACTGGGCCGAACGTTTGCAACAGCACGCGCCGCAACGCGCTGGCGAACTCGAACTGTGGCGCGCACAACTGGCGGGTGCGCCCGTCGACCTGCCGTGCACCCATCCACAGGCCAGCCTGCAAAACCGCGATGCGCACACCGTACAGACGCGCCTCGATCAAGTGCTGACCCGACAACTGCTGCAACAGGCGCCGGCGGCGTATCGCACTCAGGTCAATGACCTGTTGATGACCGCGCTGGCCCGAGTGATCTGCCGCTGGACGGGGCACGCCTCGACCTTGATTCAGCTGGAAGGCCACGGCCGTGAAGACCTGTTCGACGACCTCGACCTGAGCCGCAGCGTCGGCTGGTTCACCAGCCTGTTCCCGGTGCGCCTGACCCCGACCGCGTCGCTTGACGGTTCGATCAAGCAGATCAAGGAACAGCTGCGGGCGATTCCTGACAAGGGCCTGGGCTTCGGCGTGCTGCGTTACTTCGGCGACGAAGCGACCCGCCGTGAGCTGGCGGCGCTGCCAACGCCGCGCATCACCTTCAACTACCTCGGCCAGTTCGACAGCCAGTTCGATGACGGCGCACTGTTCGCCCCGGCCAGCGAAAAGGCCGGCGACGAACAGAGCCCGTTGGCACCGCTGGGCAACTGGCTGGAACTCAACGGTCAGGTCTACGGTGGCGAGTTGAGCCTGGGCTGGACGTTCAGCCGGGAAATGTTCGATGAAGCGACCATTCAACGTCTGGCCGATGAGTACGCGGTCGAACTGGCGGCGCTGATCGAGCATTGCTGCGCCGCGCAGAACGCCGGCATCACGCCGTCGGACTTCCCGTTGGCGTCGCTCAACCAGCAACAGCTCGACGCCTTGCCGGGTGCCGGTGCCGATGTCGAAGACATCTACCCGCTGTCGCCGATGCAACAGGGCATGTTGTTCCACAGCCTGTATGAACAAGGTTCGGGCGATTACATCAACCAGATGCGCGTCAGCGTCGAAGGCCTGGATCCCGAGCGCTTGCGTCAGGCCTGGCAGGGCGCGGTCGACCGCCATGCGATTCTGCGCACGCGGTTCGTGTGGATCTCCGAGCAGGAAAAGCCGCTGCAAATCGTCCAGCGCCAGGCCGAGTTGCCGTTCAGCCTGCATGACTGGCGAGATCGCGCTGACCTGCCGGCGGCGCTCGACGTGCTGGCGCAAGAGCAACTGCAACAGGGCTTCGACCTGTTGCAGGCACCGTTGCTGCGTCTGGTGCTGGTGCGCACCGGCGCTGACTGCCACGAGATGATCTACACCAGCCATCACATCCTCATGGACGGCTGGAGCAACTCGCAGTTGCTCGGCGAAGTGATGCAGCGCTACGCCGGTGCAACCCCGGCCGCGCCGCTGGGCCGTTATGCTGATTACATCGGCTGGCTGCAGCGTCAGGACGGTCAGGCCAGCGAACGCTTCTGGACAGAGCGTCTGGCCGACCTGGAGGAACCGACTCACTTGGCCCGCAGCTGCCTTGATACGCTGGCGACTGCCGGCCAGAGCGGTTACGACCAGCAAACCCGGTGGCTGGACCGTGAGCAGACGCAACGTCTGGGCGCGTTCGCCCGTCAGCACAAAGTCACCCTCAACACCGTGGTGCAGGCCGCCTGGTTGCTGCTGTTGCAGCGTTACACCGGGCAACCGACCGTGGCGTTCGGCGCGACGGTCGCCGGGCGTCCGGCCGAGCTGCCAGGCGTCGAGCAACAGGTCGGGTTGTTCATCAACACCTTGCCGGTGATCGCTACCCCGCGTGTCGAGCAACCCCTCGGTGATTGGCTGCAAACAGTGCAGGCGCTGAACCTGGCCATGCGCGAATTCGAATACACGCCACTGGCCGACATCCAGCGCTGGTCCGGGCAACGTGGCGAAGGCGTGTTCGACAGCCTGTTGGTGTTCGAGAACTACCCGGTGTCGGAGGCGCTGAACAACGGTGCGCCGCAAGGCTTGCGCTTCGGCCAGGCGTGCAGTCAGGAACAGACCAACCTGCCGTTGACGGTGCTGGTGGACCTGAGCGACAGCCTGTCGTTGCAATTTGCCTACGCCCGGCAACATTTCAGCGCTGCGCAGATCGAGCAGATAGGCGGCCATTTGCAGCACCTGTTGCAGCAAATGGCCGACTCGCCGGCGCAACGTCTGTTGGCCGATCTGAGTGTGTTCGATGCCGCGCAGCACCAGGCGGTGTTGCAGGACTGGAACCGTGCGCCGGCCACCTTTACGCAAACCCGCACCCTGCCACAGCTGATCGAAGCACAAGTGCGTCGGGCACCGCAGGCCATTGCCGTGAGCCTGGGCGAGGAACAATTGAGCTACGGCGAACTCAACGCCCGCGCCAACCGCCTGGCCAATGCCCTGATCGCACGGGGTGTCGGTGCCGATGTGCTGGTCGGTCTGGCTGCCGAGCGTTCGATCGAAATGATCGTCGGCCTGGTCGCCATCCTCAAGGCCGGCGGCGCTTACCTGCCGCTGGATCCGCAATACCCGGCCGAGCGCTTGCAATACATGATCGAAGACAGCGGCATTGCTTTGCTGTTGATGCAGCCGGGGGTGCTCGATCACCTGGCGGTGGCCGAGAGCGTCGAAACCCTGTTGCTGGGTGATGACAGCCGCTGGCAGGATCAATTGGCAACCGATCCGCAGGTCTGGGCCGACAGCGCCAGCCTCGCTTACGTGATCTACACCTCGGGCTCCACCGGCAAGCCGAAAGGTACGCTGCTGGCTCACGACAATGTGCTGCGTCTGTTCGAGGCCACGGACCCTTGGTTCAGCTTCGGTGCCGAGGACCGCTGGACGCTGTTCCACTCGTACGCGTTCGACTTCTCGGTCTGGGAAATCTTCGGCGCGCTGCTGCATGGCGGGCGTCTGGTGATCGTGCCGCACAGCGTCAGCCGCTCGCCGCAAGAGTTCCATGCGCTGCTGTGCCGCGAGCGCATCACCGTGCTCAACCAGACGCCGTCGGCCTTCAAGCAACTGATGCAAGTCGCCTGCGACGCACCACAGGATGCGCAACTGTCGCTGCGTTACGTGGTGTTTGGCGGTGAAGCGCTGGAAGTGCGCAGCCTGCGTCCATGGTTCGAACGCTTCGGTGATGCTGCGCCACAACTGATCAACATGTACGGCATTACCGAAACCACGGTTCACGTGACTTACCGTCCGTTGACCCTGGCCGATCTCGAACAGGATGCCGGCAGCCCGTTGGGCGAACCGATCCCGGACCTCGGCTGGTACGTGCTCGACGCCGACCTGCAACCGGTGGCCAAGGGCTGCATCGGCGAATTGCACGTCAGCGGCGCCGGGCTGGCACGCGGTTATCTCAAGCGTGCCGACCTCAGCGCATTGCGTTTCGTGCCCAACCCGTTTGGTGACGACGGCGCGCGGCTGTACCGCACCGGTGACCTGGCGCGCTATCGCGCCGATGGCCGGATCGAGTACGCCGGACGCATCGACCATCAAGTGAAAATCCGTGGTTTCCGTATCGAGTTGGGGGAAATCGAGGCGCAATTGTTGGCGCTGCCGCAAATCCGTCAGGCCGTGGTACTCGATCAGCCAGGCGCCGGTGGCGTGCAACTGGTCGCGTATCTGGTGGCCGATCAGTCGGTCGAACTCGATCAACAGGGCCCGTGGCGTGAGCACCTGCGCCAGGCGCTCAAGCACAACCTGCCGGATTACATGGTGCCGGCGCACCTGTTGTTGCTCGACAGTCTGCCGCTGACCGCCAACGGCAAGCTCGACCGCAAGGCCCTGCCGCAACCGGATGCCAGCCTGCTGCAGAACACTTACGTGGCGCCTGAAAGTGAGCTGCAACAGCAGATTGCCGGGGTCTGGGCCGACGTGTTGAAGCTGGAGCGAGTCGGCCTGACGGACAACTTCTTCGAACTCGGTGGCCATTCGCTGCTGGCCACTCAGGTGGCCCTGCGTTTGCGTGAGTTGTTGGGCTTCGAAGTGCCGTTGGCCAGCCTGTTCGCCAGTGCCGATCTGGCGGCTTTCAGCGCGGCCGTACAAGCCCTGCAACCTGATTTGCAGCCCGTTCATGATGTTTTGGCTAAATCCTTGGAGGCTCTCAATCGTTTATCAGCAGATGAACTTGAAAAACTGATTTCCTGAGAGGACCACGGCATGCAGCAGTTGATTGAATCGGTAGGCGCGCTTTCTCCCGAGAAACGCAAGGCGCTGGCGATTCTACTGGGCAAACAGGGCATTAACCTTTATGGCATCGCGCCGATTTTCCGGCGCACCGAAGGTGAACCGCTGCTGTTGTCTTATGCCCAGGAGCGGCAGTGGTTTCTCTGGCAGATGGAGCCGGACAGCGCGGCGTACCACATTCCCACGGCGTTGCGCTTGCGCGGCGCCCTGGACATGGCAGTACTGCAGCGCAGTTTCGATACGCTGATCGAACGTCACGAAAGTCTGCGCACCGGGTTTGCCCGAGGTGATCAGGACAAGGCCATTCAACTGATCAAGGCGCCGTATGCCTTGCAGATCGAGGTTCATGCGCTGGCAGGCGAAGTCGATGAGCCGCGTTTGCGCGCGGCCATCGAAGCGCAGATCGCCCGCCCGTTCGACCTTGAACAGGATGCGTTGCTGCGGGTCTGCCTGTTGCAACTGGCACCGGACGATCACGTTCTGGTAATGGTGCAACATCACATCATTTCCGATGGCTGGTCGATGCAAGTGATGGTCGGCGAACTGATCGAACTCTATGCCGGGTTCAGTCGGGGCGCGCCGGCCACGCTTGCACCGTTGCCGATCCAGTACGCCGATTTCGCCCAGTGGCAACGCAGCTGGATGGACGCCGGTGAGCGCGAGCGGCAACTGAGCTATTGGGTCGAGCACCTGGGCTCGGATCCCGGCGTGCTGGAATTGCCGGCCGACCATCCACGCCCGCTGGTGCAAAGCTATCGCGGCGCACGTCTGGATCTGCAACTGGACGCGGCATTGAGCAAAGGCTTGCAGGACCTCGCGCGCCGTGAAGGCGTGACGATGTTCATGCTGTTGCTGGCGGCGTTCCAGACCTTGCTGCATCGCTACAGCGGTCAGGATGACATTCGCATCGGCGTGCCGATTGCCAACCGCAACCGCGCGGAAACCGAAGGGCTGATCGGCTTTTTCGTCAACACCCAAGTCTTGCGCGCCAGCCTCGACAGCAGCATGCCGTTCAGCGCTCTGTTGGCCCAGGCCAAGCAAACGGCGCTGGGCGCGCAGGCGCATCAGGATCTGCCTTTCGAGCAATTGGTCGAAGCCCTGGCGCCGGAACGCAGCCTGAGCCGCAGCCCGTTGTTCCAGGTGATGTTCAACCATCAGAGCGGCGCGCGGCAGGCCAATCAGGCCATGCAATTGCCGGGGCTTGCGGTTGAGAGCGTGAACTGGGACAGCCTCACGGCGCAGTTCGACCTGACCCTGGAAACCCACGAGTCGCTGCAAGGCGTGTGGGCCTCACTGATCTACGCCACGGACCTGTTTGAGGCGACGTCCATCGAGCGTATGGGCCGGCACTTGCAGGCGTTGCTCAAGGGCATCGTCAGCGATGCGCAACAGCGCGTCGGCGAGTTGCCGTTGCTCGATGCCAGTGAGCGGCAGGTGTTGCTGCACGACTGGAATCCTGTGGACGCTTCGTTTGCCAGCAATCTGTGCATCCACCAGTTGATCGCTCGTCAGGCGGCGCAGACCCCGGATGCACGCGCGGTGACCTTTGCCGAGCGGCACCTGACGTATGCCCAGCTTGAAGCGCGGGCCAACCCGTTGGCGCATGCCTTGATCGAACGTGGCGTCGGCCCGGAAGTACGGGTCGGCGTGGCGATGCAGCGCTCGGAGAATCTGCTGGTCGCGCTGTTGGCGGTGGTCAAGGCTGGGGGGGTGTACGTGCCGCTCGACCCGGATTACCCGGCCGACCGTGTCGCTTACATGCTCGAAGACAGCCGTGCGCTGTGCCTGCTGACCGAACGCGAGGTCGCCGCCAATCTGGCGATTGCGGCCGACACCGACGTGCTGCTGATGGACAACGCCGCCGAAAATTTCGCCGCGTACCCTACGCATGCGCCGGAGACGCGGGTGTCGGCCGACAACCTGGCGTATGTGATTTACACCTCCGGTTCTACCGGCAAACCGAAAGGCGTGGCGATCGCGCATCGCAACGTGCTGGCGCTGATCGACTGGTCGCAATCGGTGTACAGCCGCGACGATATTCAAGGCGTGCTGGCCTCGACCTCGGTGTGTTTCGACCTGTCGGTGTGGGAACTGTTTGTCACCCTGGCCAACGGTGGCTCGCTGATCATCGCCCGTAATGCGCTGGAGTTGCCGCAGTTGCCGGCTCGCGATCAGGTGCGCCTGATCAACACCGTGCCGTCGGCGATTGCCGCCCTGCAACGCAGCGGCGAGATCCCGCCGAGCGTGCGCATCATCAATTTGGCCGGCGAGCCGCTCAAGCAAGCGCTGGTCGACACCTTGTACGCGCAACCGACGGTCGAGCATGTTTTCGACCTGTACGGTCCGTCGGAAGACACCACCTATTCGACTTGGACCCGGCGCACGGCCGGTGGCCAGCCGAGCATAGGCCGGCCACTGAAGCACACCGCCAGCTATGTCCTCGATGGCGAGCTGCAACCGGTGCCGCAAGGCGTTGCCGCCGAACTGTATCTGGCCGGTGCCGGCATCACCCGCGGTTACCTGGCCCGGCCGGCATTAACCGCAGAAAAGTATCTGCCGAACCCGTTCGGCGCTCCGGGCGAGCGCTTCTACCGCACGGGTGACCTGACGCGTTATCAAGCTGACGGCAACCTGCAATACGTCGGGCGGATCGACCATCAGGTCAAGGTGCGCGGTTTCCGCATCGAGCTGGGCGAGATCGAAGCCCGCCTGCTGCAACAAGACGCGGTGCGCGAACTGGCGGTGCTGGCGCAGGAAGGCGCGAGCGGTCAGCAATTGGTCGCCTACATCGTGCCGAGCGCTGCCCTGGGCAATGCCGAAGAACAGGCGCGGCTGCGCGAAGTGCTCAAGGCCGGCCTGCGTGAACACCTGCCGGAGTACATGGTGCCGGCGCACTTGCTGTTCCTCGAACAATTGCCGCTGACCCCCAACGGCAAGCTTGACCGCAAGGCCCTGCCTAAACCTGATGCAGCGCTGGAACAGCACACCTATTTGGCGCCGAGCAACGACAACGAACGGCAATTGTGTGAGATCTGGCAGGCCGTGCTCGGGTTGGAGCAGGTGGGCGTCACGGATAACTTCTTTGCTCTGGGCGGTGACTCGATCATCTCCATTCAGGTGGTCAGCCGCGCGCGTCAGGCCGGTCTGCGCATTACCCCCAAGGATTTGTTCCAGTACCAGACTGTGCAAGGTCTGGCCCGGGTCGCCCAGCGTGGCGAAGCGGCGTTCAGCATCGAGCAGGGCGCCGTCACCGGCAGCACGCCGTTGCTGCCGTTCCAGCAACGATTCTTCGAACTGCAGATTCCTGAGCGTCAGCGCTGGAACCAGTCGCTGCTGCTGAAACCTTCGCAGGCGGTCGACGCCAATGTCCTCGAACGCGCCTTGCAAGCGCTGGTGGCGCATCACGATGCCTTGCGCCTGAGCTTCAGCGAAGGTGCTGAACGCTGGACGGCCACGCACCGTGCGCCGGATAACCAGGCGTTGCTGCAACAGGCGAGCGTGCAGCACGTCGACGAAATCGAAGCGGTGTGCGACGCCGCGCAAGGCAGCCTCGATCTGCAAAACGGTCCGCTGTTGCGCGCCGTGCTGCTGAATGTGGCCGACGGCAGCCAGCGGTTGTTGCTGGCGATCCATCACCTGGTGGTCGACGGTGTGTCGTGGCGTGTGTTGCTGGAAGATTTGCAGAACGCTTGCGAGCAACTGCAAAACGGCCAGGCAATCAAACTCGCGGCCAAGACCAGCCCGTTCAAGGACTGGGCGCAACGCCTGCAAACGTTCGCCGCCGGCGAGCTGCATAGCGAACTGGCGTGGTGGGCCGAGCAGTTGGGCGAGGCACCTGCCGATCTGCCTTGCGACAACCCAGTGGCGACCTTGCAAAACCGTCACGCGGTGAGTGTGGAAACCCGCCTGAATGTCGATCAGACCCGCCAACTGTTGCAGCAGGCGCCCGCCGCCTATCGCACACAAATCAACGATGTCTTGCTGACGGCACTGGCGCGGGTGATCTGCCGCTGGACCGGGCAGGCTTCGACCCTGATTCAACTCGAAGGTCATGGCCGCGAGGAGCTGTTCGATGACATCGACCTGAGCCGCACCGTTGGCTGGTTCACCAGCCTGTTCCCGGTACGCCTGACCCCGGCCATGGGCCTGGCCGACTCGCTCAAGGCGGTCAAGGAACAACTGCGTGGCGTGCCGAACAAAGGCCTGGGTTTTGGAGCCTTGCGTTACCTGGGCGATGAGCGCGCGCGACAGACCCTCGCCGCGCAGCCGGTACCGCGCATTACCTTCAACTACCTGGGGCAGTTCGACAGCCAGTTCGACGATGCCGCGCTGTTCGTGCCCGCCAGTGAAAGTACCGGCCGTGAACAGAGTTCGCTGGCGCCGCTGGCCAACTGGCTGGACATCAACGGCAAGGTCTATGGCGGCGAGCTCAACCTCAGCTGGTCGTTCAGCCACGAAATGTTCAATCAGGCGACGATCCAGCGTCTGGCTGATGACTATGCGCAAGAACTCAATGCACTGATCGCCCATTGCTGTGATACGCACAACCGCGGCGTGACGCCGTCGGACTTCCCGTTGGCTGACCTGACTCAGGCGCAGCTCGATCAACTGATCACCGATCCGCAAGCGGTGGACAACGTTTATCCGCTGTCGCCGATGCAGCAGGGCATGCTTTTCCACACTCTGTACGAACAAGGTTCGGGCGATTACATCAACCAGATGCGCGTGTCGGTGGAAGGGCTCGATGTCGAGCGTTTCCGTCAGGCCTGGCAAGCGGCGCTGGAGGCTCATGACATTCTGCGTACGCGGTTTGTCTGGGGCGGCGAGCAAGCACAGCCACTGCAAATCGTCGAACGCACGGCCACGCTGCCGTTCACCGTTCACGACTGGCGCGGCCAGCCGAGTGAAGCGCTGGACGCGCTGGCCGAGGCCGAGCGCAGCCGTCCGTTCGACCTGAACGAGGTGCCGTTGCTGCGCCTGGTGGTCGTGCGCACCGCTGCAGACCGTCACGAACTGCTCTACACCAGTCATCACATTTTGATGGACGGCTGGAGCAACTCGCAGTTGCTCGGTGAGGTGTTGCAACGCTATGCCGGGCAAGTGCCAGCAGCAGCCATCGGCCGCTACAGCGATTACATCGCCTGGCTGCAGCGTCAGGACAGTCAGCTCAGCGAGCAGTTCTGGCTTGAGCGTCTGGCGCAATTTGATGAGCCGACCCGCCTGGCCCAAGGGCTGGCGGATCGTTCGGCGAGCGCGAATGGCGGGACCGAACAATATCAGCAGTGGATCGACGCCACCGGCACGTTGCGCCTGAGTGAATTTGCCCGTCAGCAAAAAGTCACCCTTAACACTTTGGTGCAAGCGGCGTGGCTGCTGCTGTTGCAGCGTTACACCGGGCAATCGACCGTGGCGTTCGGCGCCACCGTGTCGGGGCGTCCGGCGAGCCTGCCGGGCGTCGAGCAGCAGGTCGGCCTGTTCATCAACACCTTGCCGGTGATTGCCCGTCCGGAACCGCAACTGACGGTCGGCCAGTGGCTGCAAACCGTGCAAGAACTCAACATCGCCCTGCGTGATTTCGAACACACGCCACTGGCCGATATCCAGCGCTGGTCGGGGCAGGGCAGCGATGGCCTGTTCGACAACCTGTTGGTGTTCGAGAACTACCCGATCTCCGAAGCGCTGGAGCAAGGTTCAGCGCTGGGCCTGAATTTCGGCGCGGTGGACACCCGTGAACAAACCAACTTCCCGTTGACGGTCGGGGTCAATCTGGGCGAAACCCTGTCGGTGCATTACAGCTTTGCCGCGGCGAATTTCAGCCAGGCGACGATTGCTCGTCTGCACGCACAACTGGCCTCGCTGCTGGAGCAATTCGTGCAGTCGGCCAATGCGCGTCTCGGCGCGTTGACCCTGCTCAGCCGTGAAGAACAGCACCGTTTGCAGGGCAGCAATCGTGCGCAGCCGTGCACCGACCCGTTGCTGGTGCATCAGCGCATCGCAGTGATTGCGGCGCAGCAGGCGCAACAAGAGGCCGTGCGTTGTGGCGATCAGGCGTTGACCTTCGCCGAGCTTGAAACCCAGGCCAATCGCCTCGCGCAGGTGTTGATCAATGAAGGTGTCGGCCCGGAAGTGCGCGTCGGCGTAGCCCTGCCGCGCAGCCCATCGGTGCTGGTGGCCTTGCTCGCTGTGCTCAAGGCCGGCGGCGCCTACGTGCCGCTGGACGCCAGTTATCCGCGCGAACGCCTGGCCTATCTGATCGAAGACTCGGGCATCGCGCTGTTGCTCACTGATTCGCAACTGCGCACCCAGTTACCGCTGAGCGCCGGTTTGCGCGCACTGGACCTGGACACGCTGTCGACCGCCGAATGGCCAGACGTTGCGCCGCAGGTTGACGTGCAGGCGGAAAACCTCGCCTACGTGATTTACACCTCAGGTTCCACCGGACAACCCAAGGGCGTGTGCGTGGCGCACGGCCCGTTGGCGATGCATTGCCAGGCCATCGGCCAGCGCTATGAAATGACCCCGGACGATTGCGAACTGCATTTCATGTCGTTCGCGTTCGACGGCGCACATGAGCGTTGGCTGACCCCGCTGACCCATGGCTCGCGGCTGTTGTTGCGTGACGACAGTCTGTGGAGCCCGGAGCAGACCTATACCGCCATGCAACAGCACGGTGTGACCGTGGCGGCGTTCCCGCCGGTGTACCTGCAGCAATTGGCCGAGCACGCCGAACAGGTTGGCCAGCCGCCGGCAGTGCGCATTTACTGCTTCGGCGGCGACGCCGTGCCCAACGACAGTTTCGAGCGGGCGCGTGCCGCGCTGGCGCCGCAGTACATCATCAACGGTTACGGGCCGACCGAAACCGTGGTCACTCCGCTGATCTGGAAGGCCGGACGCAATGACGAGTGCGGCGCGGCCTATGCACCGATCGGCACGCGTATCGGCGACCGCAGCACCTGTGTGCTCAGCGCTGATCTCAATGCGTTGCCACAGGGCGTGATGGGCGAGTTGTACCTGGGCGGCAGCGGGCTGGCCCGGGGTTATCTGGATCGTCCGGCGATGACCGCTGAACGCTTCGTACCCGATCCGTTCGGGGCGCCGGGCAGTCGTCTGTATCGCAGCGGGGACCTGGTGCGTGAGCGCGCCGATGGCGTATTTGACTATCAGGGCCGCGTCGACAACCAAGTGAAAATCCGTGGTTTCCGCATCGAACTGGGCGAAATCGAAGCGCGTCTGCTGGAACTGAGCAGCGTGCGCGAAGCCGTGGTGCTGGCGCATGCCGGGCTCAGCGGCAAGCAACTGGTGGCGTATCTGGTGCCGGCGCAGCCGGTGGCAGAAGCCCATCTGGGCGAATGGCGCGACAGCGTGCGCAACACCCTCAAGGAGAGTCTGCCAACGCACATGGTGCCGGCGCACTTGATGGTGCTGGCGCACTTGCCGGTGACCCCGAACGGCAAGCTGGATCGCAAGGCGCTGCCGGCACCGGATGCCAGCCTGATGCAGAACAGCTACGTGGCGCCGCGCAACGACATGGAGCAACGCATCGCCACGATCTGGGCCGATGTCCTGCGCCTGGAGCGGGTCAGTGCCACGGACAACTTCTTCGAGCTGGGCGGTGATTCGATCATCTCGATTCAAGTGGTCGGCCGTGCGCGGCAGGCCGGTATCCAGTTCACGCCCAAGGATTTGTTCCAGCACCAGACCGTGCAGGCACTGGCGGCAGTCGCGCAACTGGGCGGCACGCTGCTGAGCATCGACCAGGGGCCGGTCAGCGGCGCGACGCCGTTGCTGCCGTTCCAGCAATGGTTCTTCGCCAGCGAAATTCCCCAGCGGCATCACTGGAACCAGTCGTTGTTGCTCAAACCGGCGATGACCCTGCACGCCGACAGCGTTGCGCAGGTGCTTCAGGCACTGGTTGTGCATCACGATGCCTTGCGCTTGTCGTTCAGTGAAACGACTGACGGCTGGACAGCCACTCACCGCCCGATCGAGCCTGCGCAAACACTGCTCTGGCAGCGCACGCTGACCGATCCGGGTGAAATCGAAGCCACCTGTCAGCAGGCTCAGGGCAGCCTCAATCTGCACGACGGTCCGCTGCTGCGAGGTGTGCTGCTCGATCTGCCGGACCACACTCAGCGTTTGCTGCTGGTGGTGCATCACTTGGTGGTCGACGGTGTCTCGTGGCGGGTTCTGCTGGAAGATCTGCACACCGCGTTCAGCCAGATTCAGGCCGGGCGCGAGGTCGCGTTGCCGGCCAAGACCAGCGCCTTCAAAGCCTGGGCCGAGCGCCTGCAGGCGCACACCGCCAGCCTCGATGATGAACAGGCCTTCTGGCGTGAGCACTTGCAGGGGGCCAGCACCACGTTGCCGTGCGAGCGCCCGGACGGCAGCCTGGAAAACCGCTACGCGCAAAGTGTGCAGACGCGTCTTGCCCCTGAGCTTACCAAACAACTGTTGCAACAGGCCCCGGCGGCTTATCGCACGCAGGTCAACGACCTGCTGCTGACCGCACTGGCGCGCGTCATCAGCCGCTGGAGTGGGCATGCCTCGGCGCTGATTCAGCTGGAAGGACATGGTCGTGAAGACCTGTTCGACGATATCGATCTGAGCCGCACCCTCGGCTGGTTCACCAGCGTGTTCCCGGTGCACCTGACGCCGGCCAGCGGGCTCGCTGACTCGATCAAGCAGATCAAGGAACAACTGCGTGCGATTCCCGACAAGGGCATCGGTTTTGGCGCCTTGCGTTATCTGGGCGATGTGTCGGCGCGTGAGGCTTTGGCAGACCTGCCAACGCCGAAAATCACCTTCAACTACCTTGGCCAGTTCGACAGCCAGTTCGACGACGCTGCGCTGTTCCTGCCGGCCGGCGAAAGTGCCGGCAGTGACCTCAGCGATCGCGCCCCACTGGGTAACTGGCTGTCGGTCAACGGCCAGGTGTATGGCGGTGAACTGAGCCTGTCGTGGAGCTTCAGCGAGCAGATGTTCGACACCGCGACCGTGCAGGCATTGGCCGATGATTACGGGCGTGAACTGACGGCGCTGATCGACCACTGCGTGGTTCCGGGCAACCACGGCCTGACGCCGTCGGATTTCCCGCTGGCCGCGCTGAGTCAGGCGCGTCTGGACGGTTTGCCAGTGGCAGTCGCGGACATCGAAGACATCTATCCGTTGTCGCCGATGCAGCAGGGCATGCTGTTCCACACCTTGTCCGATGATGGCGACGATCTCTACGTCAACCAGCTCAACCTGTCGGTGGAAGGCCTCGATATCGAGCGCTTCCGGGCCGCGTGGGAATGCGTGGTGCAGCGCCACGAAATTCTGCGCACGTCGTTCCACTGGCAAGACAGCCAGGCGTCACCCGTGCAGATCGTCCACCGTCAGGGCGTGGTTGACCTGCAAGCGCTGGACACGCCGATGGATGAAGCGCAACTCGCCGAGTTCGCCCGTCAGCAGCGCGTTCAGGGCTTTGCGCTGGACCGCATGCCGTTGCAGCGCACGCGCCTGATTTGTCTGGGTGCGGACAAGTACCAATTGATCTGGACCAGCCACCACATCCTGATGGACGGCTGGAGCAGTTCGCAGTTGTTCGGCGAGGTGCTGCAGCATTACGCAACCGGTCAGGTTGAAGGCGAGAGCGGTCGTTATCGCGACTTTATCGCGTGGTTGCAGCAGCAGGATTCGGCGCAACTGCAGCAATTCTGGCGCGGCCACTTGCAGACGCTGGTCGAACCGACCGCGTTGAGCCAGGCGATGCACCCGCGTCACGAGTCCGCCGAGCACGGTCACCAGGCGTTGTACACCCGTTGGGACGCACAGCAGACCGCCTTGTTGCAGCAGCATTGCCGAGCGCAGGGCATCACCGCCAACACGCTGATTCAAGGTGCATGGTTGCTACTGTTGCAGCGCTACACCGGTCAGCACAGCGTGGCGTTTGGTGCCACCGTGGCCGGGCGCCCGGAAGGCTTGCCGAATGCCGGCAGCATGCTGGGCCTGTTCATCAATACCTTGCCAGTGATCCAGACCCTCGATCCGGCGCAGCCGCTGAACGCCTGGCTGAGCAGTCTGCAGGCTTATAACCTCGACCTGCGTGAACATGCTCACGCACCGCTGGCGGACATTCAGCGCTGGTCGGGGCAGGGCGGGCAAGCCTTGTTCGACAGCATCATCGTGTTCGAGAACTACCCGATCGACCAGCGTCTGGAACAGGCGCCGCGCGGCTTGCGCTTCGGCACCTCGGCCAGCCATGACGTGACCAACTTCCCGATGGACCTGGCGGTGCATCTGGGCGAAGAGTTCTCCATCGAGTACCTGTTCCTGCGTGATCGTTTCAGTGTCGAAGCGGTCGAGCGGATCCGCCAGACCATGGAAGTGTTGCTGCACAGCATGATGCAGCAGCCGACCGAGCGTCTGGGCAATCTGCAACGTCTGGCTGCGCCGCAATGGCAGGCCTTGCAACAGTGGGGCGCAGAACCGGCGGCGGTGCACCGGCGCGAGCTGTTGCCGGCGATGATTGCCGCACAACGCCCTGAGGCGATTGCCGCCGAATGTGCCGACGAGCAGTTGAGCTATGCGCAACTTGAGCGCCGTGCCAACCAGTTGGCGCATCATTTGATCGCGGCGGGTGCCGGTCCGGAAGTGCTGATCGGTGTCGCACTCGAGCGCTCGCTCGACATGCTGGTGGCCTTGCTCGCGGTGTTCAAAAGTGGCGCTGCCTACGTGCCGCTGGACATCGATTATCCGAGCGAGCGCCTGGCCTTCATGATCGAAGACTCCGGCATGCGTCAGATGATCAGCCGTGGCGCCGCCAGCCAGCGCTTGCCGCTGCCGGCGAACCTGCCATTGCTCGATCTCGATCATTTCGATGGCAATCAATATCCGCACACCGCGCCGCGCGTGCAGACCTGTGATGACAGCCTCGCGTACCTGATCTACACCTCGGGCTCTACCGGTTTGCCCAAAGGTGTGGCGGTGACCCACGGACCGCTGAGCATGCATTGCCAGGCGATCCGCGAACTGTACGAAATGGACGCGACCACCCGCGAATTGCATTTCATGTCGTTCGCCTTCGATGGTGCGCATGAACGCTGGCTGACCACCCTGGCTTTCGGCGGCACCCTGGTGCTGCGCGATCATGAACTGTGGACGCCAGAGCAGACCAGCCACGCCTTGCTCAGCCGTTCGATCGACATCGCCTGCTTCCCGCCGGCCTACCTCAAGCAGGTGGCCGAGTACGTCGAGGCCAGCGGTATGGCCGTGCCGAACGTGCGCATTTACTGCCTGGGCGGTGACGCTGTGCCGGAGCAGACCTTGGCGCAAGTGCGCCGCGTGTTGCAGCCGCAGTTCATCACCAACGGTTACGGCCCGACCGAAACCGTGGTCACTCCGATGCTCTGGAAAGCGCCGAACGATGAAGCCTGCGCTGCCGGCTATGCGCCGATCGGGCGAGTGGTCGGCCAACGCTCGCTGTGGGTGCTGGACGACGACCTCAATCCGCTGCCACAAGACTTGTCCGGCCAGTTGTATATCGGCGGCTACGGGGTTGCCCGCGGTTACCATGGCCGTGCGGCCATCACCGCCGAGCGCTTCGTGCCGGATCCGTTCGGCGCGCCGGGCAGTCGTCTGTACCGCAGCGGTGACCTGGTGCGCCTGCGCCATGACGGCATCCTCGATTACGTCGGCCGTGCCGACCACCAAGTGAAGATTCGCGGTTTCCGTATCGAACTGGGTGAAATCGAAGCCTGCCTGCGTGCGCAGGACGGCGTCAGCGATGCCGTGGTCATCGCCCGTGACGGCGTCTCGGGCAAACAGTTGATCGGTTACGTGGTCAGCGCCGACGACAACGCCGGTGACCGTCTGAAGACCCTGTTGCGCGCACAACTGCCGGAATACATGGTGCCGCTGCAGATCATTGGCCTGGCGCGCCTGCCGATCTCGCCGAACGGCAAACTGGACCGCAAAGCGCTGCCGGAGCCAGCGTTTTGCGCCGATCAATATCAGGCGCCACGCAACGAGCAGGAACGTTGGCTGGCAGAGATCTGGGCCGACGTGCTGCAAGTGGAACAGGTGGGTATCAGCGACAACTTCTTCGAGTTGGGCGGTGATTCGATTCTCAGTCTGCAAGTGATTTCCCGGGCGCGCAACCATGCGCAACTGAAACTGGAGATCAAGCTGCGCGACCTGATGCGCTTCCAGACCATTGGCAACCTGTTCGACCAGCAAGCGGTCGCCCGCTCGAGCCAGACTGCCGACAGCAGTCATGTGGCGCAGGCTGGCGCGTTTGGTCTGTTGCCGATCCAGGAGTGGTTCTTCGCCGAGGGCATGAGTGAACCGCAGCATTTCAACCAGGCGATGATGCTGCGTTCGCGCCAGGCACTGGATGCCCCGGCGCTGGAGCAGACGCTGCGGTTGATGCTCGAGCAGCATGATTCGTTGCGCCTGCGCTTCTATCAGGATCAGGGCCGCTGGTTGCAGCACTATCAAACGTTGCCGGACTGCTTGCGCATCGCTGAGCGCAACCCGTTGCTGTGGCAACGGGAGATCAGCGACATCGAGCAACTCGACGCACTGGTCAACCAGGCCCAGCGCAGCCTCAACCTGCTCGAGGGGCCACTGCTGCGCGGCCTGCTGGTGAACCTGCCGGACGGCGAGGTGCGTCTGCTGTTGGTGGTGCATCACCTGGTGATCGATGCGGTGTCGTGGCGGGTATTCCTGCAAGACTTGCAACTGGCCTACGAGGCGTTCAGTCAGGGCCGCGAACCGCAACTGGCGCAGCGCACCAGCAGCTATCGCGCCTGGGCCGATGGCCTCGCGGCGCAGGTGCCGGCACTGGTCGAGCAAGAGCTGGATTACTGGTTGGCACAGCTGGATCAGCCGGGCAAGGATTTGCCGTGTGACAACCCGCGTGGCAAGAACCTGGTGCGTTTCCGCGAAGAAACCTTCATGGGCCTCGACGCCACCCGCACCGGGCAATTGCTCAAACAGGCGCCAGCGGTGTACGGCACGCAGATCAACGATCTGCTGCTGACGGCGCTCGGTCGTGTGCTGTGTCGCTGGAGCGAGGCCGAGTCGGTGCTGGTGCAACTGGAAGGTCACGGCCGTGAAGACCTGGTCGAAGGGCTGGACCTGAGCCGCACGCTCGGCTGGTTCACCACCATGTTCCCGGTACGGCTGACGCCGTTGACCGAGCAGGATTTCGGCGCCTCGATTCTGGCGGTACGCGAACAGTTGGCGGCGGTGCCGCAGAAGGGCGTCGGCTACGGCGCGTTGCGCTACATGGCTGATGCGTCGGTGCAGCAGCGTCTGGCGGCCTTGCCACAGGCGCGACTGACCTTCAACTACCTGGGGCAGTTCGACCAGACCTTTGATGAGCAGGCGATGCTGATGCCGGCGGACGAGCACATCGGCGACGTCTACAGCCTGGACGCCAACCTTGGCAACTGGCTGGAAATCGTCGGTCAGGTGTTCGACGGCAAGCTGTCGATGCGTTGCATGTACAGCACCCGTCGCTTCCGCCCAAGCACCATCGAGACCTTGATGCAGCAGTATCAGGCCGAGCTGGAAGCGCTGGTCGAGCATTGCCTGCAACAGTCGGCGCGTTGAGCCGGTCTTTAACTTTTTGAGAGGGCCGGTGCGCATTGCGCGCAACAGCCCGGGATGTGATGCATGTCATTGAATTCGGAAGTAGCGGCGTTTCTTGATCTGGTCGAAGACAGTCAGAACGACGCGTTTCACCAAGGGACACCCGAGCAGGCGCGTGAGGCGTTCGAGCAGTCCTCGCAACAGATGCGTTGGGCCGTGCCGGATGTCGACGTGAGCGAGGTGCAACACCGTGCCCGCGACGGCGCTGAACTGACCTTGCGCTTGTACCGTCCGTTGCAAAAGGGCGGTGTCTTGCCGGTGCTGCTGTTTTTGCACGGCGGGGGTTTTGTCGTCGGCAGCCTCGATTCCCACGACGGTATCTGCCGCGAGTTCTGCGCGCGCACGCCGTGTGCAGTGTTGTCGGTCGGCTACCGCCGCGCGCCGGAACACAAGTTCCCGGTGGCGTTGCACGATTGTGCCGATGCACTGGATTGGCTGCGCGAACAGGCTGGTGAATTTGCTCTCGATCTGTCGCGCCTGGTGTTTGGCGGCGACAGCGTCGGCGCCACGCTGGCGACCGTGCTGGCGCTTGAGGCGCGCGCCCCCGGCGCGCTGAAACCCTGCCTGCAATTGCTCTGCTACCCGGTGACCGACGCCTCGCAGCGCCGTGAATCGATGGACTTGCTCGGCGAAGGCTACCTGCTGGAAAGCGATTCCCTGGAATGGTTCTACCAGCACTACGCCCGCAGCATCGAGGACCGCAGCGACTGGCGTTTCTCGCCACTGCTGAGCAACGACCTCGCCGGCGCCGCCCCGGCCTACATCGCCCTGGCAGGCTTCGACCCGCTGCTGGACGAAGGCCGTGCCTACGCCGAACGTTTGGCCAGCACCGGAGGACTGCTTGAATGCCGCGAATTCAGCGGCCACGTGCACGACTTCCTGCGCATGCGCATGGTCACTGAAGAAGTGGAGGCGATCTATCAGGAACTGGTGAGCGTGCTGCGCACCGTGATGTATCCCGAAACGGTCTGATCCGCCCTGGCCTGATGTGTGCGTCGACACCTCAGGCCATCAACATCCGCCCCTGTGGGAGCGAGCCTGCTCGCGAAGAGGCCGGTCCTGACAGCTTGTTTCAGGAACTGACTATTGCGGTTTGAAACCGGGTTTGCCGTTGGCGGCTCGCCATTCTTTGATGGTGTTTAAAACGCCTTCTGGACTGTCCTCAACGCCTTCGGCGGGATAATACAAAACGTTTGATCCTGCAGGGTGCTCGGCTGCATCGACGATGAGTTCTACAATTTCATCCAGCTCTTTTTCTGATGAGTAGTCACCTTTGAATAATCGATGTATCAAATTCATATAATCGAATTCCGTGTAGTCCTCGTATTTTTTATTTGAATTCAATTTGATGTCCTCCGGTTTTGTGTGTGTCGAAATATGTTGTTTCGGTGTAAGCACTTTGATGTTGTCAACGTCGTAAACAGAGCCGCCCTCACTGATAGGAATTACATGGTGAAGATCGAGTTTTTTCTTCTTACCGACGTGGTCCACGATGTCGGCTGTAGCAGCAAGTCCCTTTGCAGTTTCAATTTGACTAAGTGAGGACAATCCTGAATTTAGTTTTTGGTCTGCTGCCACAGCCTTCCAAAACGCCCGCCTAAATGCTTTAAAACTGGAAAACTCCCGCCCCCTCAGCTTATCCGCAATCTGCGCGGGTATCGGTGCGCCCTCCGGGGTTGACGCCGTCCCCAGCCAATTACCCGATATCACTTGTCCATTCCCTGTAGCGACTCCCGGATCCTGTCGGCGATCCCTGAACATCGTGAAGGTCGGCGGGATGCCGGACTCGATCGGGAATACGGTGATGAAGCCACCGAAGCCGTACTGATCCAGTTCGGGAAACGGGTCGACTCGCCCGCCTTGCGGGGTGGCCGTTGCACCTTCGTAGATCGGCAGATCGGTGTCGGCGAACGGTAAGTCCGTCGAAGGATTCAGCGGCAGTACCAAAGGCGTCCAGGTCAAGGTGGGACCCTTGGCTTCGGCGTCGCCGGAGACGTATACATTTTTGCCGGCATCAAAGCGGGCCAGTCTTACCGGCACGTTGGCGGGTGTGACGCCGTCCGTACCGACGACGACAATCTCTACGCGGTTGCCGATCGTCCTGGAACCAAGCCTTGCCGGCAGGTCGACGTCTTTGCCGTTGGCCGCTTGTTCGTACAGGTCGACAGCGTTCAGATCGGGAGCGAGTTCCGCGAGCGGAACGCTGGCCGAATAAAGATCACCGCTGCCCAGCCTGGAGGGAATCAGCAGTGCTGCGAAGCCGACCAGCACGGGCGCAGCCGCGGCGCTCACGATAGAAACGGCTGTGCGCAAAGCGGTTCTGAGCGCCAGTGAGGTGGCCTGGCTGGTGGCGATGTGGCCGAGGGTGCCGCTGAACGTTGAGTCAAACGCCGCCATTGAGCCAACGTTGGCGAACGTCGGACTTTGCCAGCGCGCGTCGCTCTCGGCTTGCCATTGTTCATGCTGGCGGTTGTTTTGCGCGGCCAGTTTGGCCTCGGCTTGGGCCGCGCGGCGCCTGCTGCTGCCTTTTCCTTTTGGCTTTTTTCTGAGCCTGACTCTGTTCCCTCAGGCGCTGTGCTTCCTCGTCTCGCTGAATCCGCGCCTGTTCAGCCTCGGCTTCTGCCTCACGTTTTGCCTGCGCCTGACGCGCGAGAAGGGCTTGCTCGGCGGCGAGGCGATCCCGCTCGGCAGCCGCGCGTTGAGCTTCTTCCTGTTCCCGTTGGCGACGTGCTGCATCTGCCAACGCCTGTTGCCGCTGTTGCTCCGCAGCAATCCTTGCGTGTTCAGCGGCCTGACGTGCCGCTTCGGCGGCAGCCGCTTGCGCCTGTTCGTTGGCCTGCACGGTGGTCAGCCAGTTGTGCACACTGGCTTGTTGTTGATGCAGAACCGTAAGGGTCTGGGCCAGCAGTCTGGCTTCGAGCGCCGCTCGATAGGACTGTTTCCACAGGTTCATGCCCGGGCCGTTGGGGCTCAGGATGCGGTCGACGATCTGTGCGCGGGAAAGGAACTGGAAAACCGTTTTATCGGTAGGATCGCTGCCGTAGAAACCGTGGGACACCTGGATTTCGTGCTGCAGTTGCCGGGTCTTGCGCTCGATCACGGTGTTGCGCACACCCAGCTCGCGGATCAGCGATGCAGCCGGTGGTAGCGGCTGGGTAGAAATTTCCTGTCGTGCGGCAGCCAGGTCTGCTTCGATGGTCACCGGAATCTGTGCGGTCTTGCCTTGATATTCCGCTTCCAGCGGGCCGGTAAAATTTTGCAGAACTTGTTGATATCGGCCGGTGTTTCGCGGCGGTCCGAACATTCCGCTGTTGGGAATCGTGGTGCCGGTTGCGGGACTGATTGGAACGTCTTTGGGGGCTATTGCGGTTGTATGGACAGCCTCGTCCAACTCCCAGGCTTGGGGCTTCTTCGGCATATTCATATCCTTTTGAATGTGCGCGGTTATCGATAAGCAACTGGCAATGTTCCGTTGCTTTCTGCCATTCAAAATTACAATGAAACGGTTGCAGACTTTTCCGAGAAGCCCGTAGCTGATTGCAGGAGATGAGGCAGGCGTTTTCGACGGGGCGTCGGTTATAGCGCAGACTTCTTTCAGGTAATCGGACGTTTCCTATGCAACGAAAGGAAATGCCTTTCAAACCGCACGCCGTGTAGTCCGTTAAGCCTTTACCCATAAAAAAAGCGCCCCGGTTTGGCCGGGGCGCTTTTTGTGTTGCGGTGGTTAAATCAGAACGTGTACTTGAAGCCGGTCATGATGTTGCGCGGTGCGCCGTACATGCCGTGGTCGCCGGCGTAGCTGAGGTATTCGCGGTCGAATACGTTGTTCAGGTTGACCGAGGCGCTGAGGTTTTTGTTGATGTCGTAGCGTGCCAGCAGGTTGGTGACGGCGTAGCTGCCTTGCTGGAAGGTGTGCAGGTCGGCACCGGTCTTGCTCTGCCAGTTCACGCCACCGCCAACGGTGACTTTGTCCAGAATGCCCGGCAGGCGATAGCTGGTGAAGGTCTTGAGGCTGTGACGGGGCAGGGTGGTGACGATGCGCTGGTCATCGGCATCGGTGCTGACCGCGTAGGCGTAACCGGCAGACGCTTGCCAGCCTTCGGCCAGTTCGCCATCGAGGGTGAATTCCGCACCTTTGGTGGTGGTGCCCTGTTCGGATTTGTAGGTGTTGCCGCCTGGGGTGTCGATCCAGATCGCCAGGTTGTCCTGCTCGATCTTGAACAGCGCGAAGCTGGAGTTCAGCTTGCCATCGAAGTGGCTACCCTTGACGCCGACTTCGTAGCCGGTGCCTTCCATCGGGTCCAGCGGCTTGTTGTTGATGTCGCGAACCCACGACGATTGCGGGTTGAAGATCTTGGTGTAGCTGGCATACAGCGACCAGGTGTCGTTGACGTCGTAGACCACGCCCGCGTAAGGGATGTAGACACCGGTTTCCGATTCCTTGGTCTTGGTTTCTGCACCGCCGTACGGTTTGTCTTCGATCTCGCGATGCCAGTCGACCACACGGCTGCCGAGCAGGATGCTCAGGTCATCGGTGGCGCGCAGGCGGGTGGCCAGGTAAGCGGCGTATTGCGTTTCATCGACGGTGGATTTGCCGGTGACGTTGAATTCGGGTTTGACCGAGTCGCCGTTCCAGTTCAGCAGGTTGTCGATGGCGCCGGCAGGGGAGCTGGAATAGTCGTATTTCCAGCCACCGTAGCTCGGCACGTTTTCGTAGTATTGGGACAGGGTCACACCGGCGATCAGCTCATGCTCGCGACCCAGCAGGCCGAACGGGCCGGTCAGATAGGCGTCGATGTTGTTCTGGCGCGGGGTACCGGAGAAGCGCACCGGCAGTTGGGTCGTGCCGCTGCCGTCAGGGTTCAGGCCGCCGTTGACGTAGTTGAAGACTTCGTCGAATTTGTTCTCGGAGTGAGTCAATTCAACCTTGCCGCTCCAGCCATTACCGAATTGCTGTTCGATCGAGGTGAAGAAGCTGGTTTGTTCGTGGTCGTTGTAAGACCAGGTCTGCGCCGAGTTCAAGGAACGTTTGAGGTTGGTGCGCGAGCCGTCGGTGAAGCGGGTCGGCAGGCCCGAACGCATTGGCGAGTCGACGTCGGTGCGCTGGTAGCTGAAGCCCATCGTCAGCAAGGTGTCTTCGGTCAGGTCGAACTCAGTGATGCCATACATCAGTTGCGAATCTTGCTTGTAGCGGTCGACCCAGGACTGTTCAGTCTTGAAGTCGCCGACCAGACGGCCACGGATGTTGCCGGTTTCGGTCAACGGCCCGGAGACGTCGAAGCCGGTGCCGTAGCGATCCCAGTTGCCGGCTTCAGCGGTGACGCTGGCCTGCGCTTCGGCGGTCGGACGCTTGCGGATCAGGTTGATGGTCGCCGAAGGGCTGCCCAGGCCGCTGATCAGACCGGTGGCACCACGCACCACTTCAACTCGGTCGTACATCGCCATGCTCTGGGTGTAGTTGTCCATGCGCTTGACGGTCGGTACGCCGTCGATTTCGAAGTTCTGGATCTCGAAACCACGGGAGAAGTAGCCGTCGGACTCTGCGCCCTGGCCGTCACGCAGCACGATGATGCCCGGTGTGGCGTCGAGGGTGTCGCTGAGGTTGGTCAGGCGCTGGTCGTCGAGGCGCTGACGGGTCATGACGGTCAGCGACTGCGGGGTTTCCTTGGGTGTCAGGTTCAGACGCGTCGAACTACTGGAGGAGTACGTGGTGTACAGCCCGGTGCCTTCAGTGGTCGACCCCGGCGCCTTGCCGGAAATCGATACCGCGCCCAACTCCAGTGCGTTTCCCGCACTTGCTCCGGCGGCCGGCACCAGCGAAACGGTGTTGCCGGTCAGTTGATAAGTCATGCCGCTCCCCAGCAGCAAGTTGTCCAGCGCCTGTTTCGGCTCCAGGTGACCGGAGACCGCACTCGATTTCAGGCCCGCCAGGGTTTCCGGGCTGTAGAGAATCTGCAGGTTGGCTTGTTGCCCAAGCTGTTGCAGTGCGCTGGACAGCGGTTGCGCAGGGACGTTGACGTCGACCGGCGTCGCTTGTGCCTGGGCGCTGCCCAACAACATCAGCGTCAGCAGGGCACCTGACAGCACGGCGCCACGCGGATTGCGGCGGGAAATGGCTACAGCCAGAGGGGTGCGGGACAACTTTAAGGCTTGCATTTGCTCGGGATGCTCCTGAAGTGCGAGTGCAGTTTTATTAGTTAATGATAATTAGACGCAACACTGCGTAAAAACCGGAAAAAATCCCGCCAACCGCGAAAAACTCTGCTATCGCGTGAAGGCGGGATCAGCCCATCCCTGAGCGGTTGGCGGGTCAGGCCGGGTTGAGCGCGGTTTTGACTTTGCCGGCATCCATGCGCACCAACTGGTCGGCGACATCGAAGTAACGGTCATCGTGGGAGATCACGATGATGGTCTTGCCCAGACGTTTGAGGTCGGGCAGCAACTCGGTGTAGAAGACCCGGCGGAAGGTCGGGTCCTGATCCGCGGCCCATTCGTCGAACACCAGCACCGGGCGTTCCTCCAGCCAGGCATTGACCAGCGCCAGACGCTTGCGCTGGCCGGTGGACAGGTCGGTGGTGGTGAAGCTGCCGTCCTGCACGCTGACCTTGTGGGCGATTTCCAGGCGTTGCAGGTATTTGTTGGCGTCGTCGGGAATGTGCGTATCGCCTTGCACCACGTCATCGAACAGGTAGTAGTCGGCAAAGACTGTGGTGAACAACTGGCGGTAATCGTCGCGGGTGAGGGCGGTCACGCACTCGCCGTTGAGGCGGATTTCGCCTTGTTGTGGCGGATACAGGCCCAGCAGCAATTTGATCAGGGTGGTCTTGCCGCAGCCGTTTTCGCCGACGATGAACACGATGTCGCCCTGTTCGATCTTCAGGTTCACCGGCCCCAGCGTGAACGGACTGGCGTCGCCCACGGCCGGGAAGGCGTAGCGCACGTCTTTGAGTTCCAGGCTCTGCACCGGCTCGGCTTTCTTGCCCTGATCGCTGAGCAACAGATGCGGCTCGGGCGAGGAGAACTGCGCCGACAGTTCGGCGATGCGGCGGAAGGCGATCTGTGCGCGGCTGACCACCGGCAAGGTGCCGACCAGATGCTCCAGCGGACCTTTCATGTACAGCAGCACCAGGACGAAACCGCTCATCACGGTTTTGTCAGCGCTGGGCCAGAACGATTGCAGGGCCAGTGCCAGACCGATGACCACAAAGAACAGCATCGAGCCGAAACTCTTGGCGATCACGAAGGTGTTGATCGATTTGATCTGGGTCTTGCAGATGAAATCGGCAGTGCCCTTGATGCCGCTGTTGAACATGCGTTGGCGGCGCGGGCGGTGAATGCGCAGTTCCTTGGCACCTTCGGCTATCGCATTGTAATGCTTTTGCAGTTCGTCTTCAGCGTCTCGGGCGGCGAAGAAACCTTTGATCCCGCGCCCTTGGGCGAAGTACTGAATGCCCGTGCCGATCAGGATCGCCACCACCATGATGAGGAACATTGGCCACGACAGCATCGCCAGATAACCCATGCAACCGAGGGTCACGGTCAGCGAGATGGCCAGTGGCGCGAAGGCGAAGGCGAAGTCGCTGATGGTATCGACATCGTGGGTCAGCACCGGAATCAGGCGATGGCTGCGATAGCGTTCGATCTGTTCGATCGGTGCCGACAGGACTTTCTCGCCCAGTTGTTTGCGCAGGGTGGCGATGATGTGCTGGCCGACATAATTGGTGCCGATGTCCGAGCAGATCGAGCTGAGCAGCGCCAGCACACACAGGCCACCGAACAGCGCGACCACGCCTTGGGTCAGACCGGATTCGGAGTGCAGCGCGTTGTTGATGGTGGCCAGCAGGACGGTGACACTCAGGCCACCGACCATACCCAGAATGACCGACAGTGCGACGACGAGCCGAAAAGGTTTGAGTAGGGTGAACAATTCATGAATTGCACCGCGCGTAGGCTGGGTCATGACAGGACAGTTCCTTGGGTCGTAAAGGCAGATACCCTGTAGAACGTCTGATCCGCTGCTTAATTTAGACGGTCGCCGACTGGCGGCGACCGGGGGGAGAGGAGAAGCGTTACTGCCGATTACAACTCACGCACGACACGGAAACCGATCCAGTCGCCGCGGGTCTTCGGATCGATGTCGTTGCGGTTGCCGGAACGGGAGAAGACCGGCGCTTCACCCCAGTCATTGCCGCGAATGCGCAGGGTCTCGCAGTTGGGTTCCAGCCACGCGCTGCCGTCTGTTGGCGCACCTTTGTAGTCCGGGTGATAGCAGTCTTCGACCCACTCATAGACATTGCCGTGCATGTCGTACAGGCCAAAGGCGTTAGCCGGATAGCTGCCTGCCGGCGAGCTGAAACTGTAACCGTCCGCCGGGCCGTAGGTGTTGGCGTGCTTGGCGATGCTGTAGCCCTTGCCCTCGTCGAACGGGAAGGGGAACGGTCCTTTGGAACCTGCACGGGCACCGTATTCACGCTGGGCTTCGCTGAGCATGCTGTAGGTCTGGCCGGTTTTTTTCGACAACCAGGCGACGTAGTTCTTGATGTCCTGGAAGTCCATGCACACCGCCGGCTGGCGCGGGGTTTGCGGGTAGCGCGGTTTGCTCGCGACGCATTCGCGACCGGGGCGCGTGTCACCGTCGGCGATCACCGCACCGCTCTCGCGAATGTAACTGTCCCATTCACCGGCAGTGATCTGGAAGCGGCTCATGGCGAAGGGTTTGGCGAAGGTCACTGCATGCATCGGGCCTTCGTCGGGTTCGCGCCCGACTTCATCGTCCGGTGTGCCCATGGTAAACGTGCCGGCCGGCAGCACGACCATTTCCGGGCAATCTTTGCAGTCCTTGAATACTTTGCCCGCGGCGGGCGCTGTCGCGGCCTGTGCGGCACTAGGCAGCAGACCGGTCATGAGGGCGGCGAGGGCCAGTGCCTTGAGCGCCTTGGCGCCGAGGGCAGGGGTCAACAGATCACGTTTCATGAGTCATCTCGTTTAAAGGAAAGCGGGGCGTCACAGCTGTTTGTTGAGCACGGCCATGAAACGCTCGATGTCGTTTTCGCTGTTCAGCAGGCCGGGTGCGATGCGGATCACCGGGCCGACGTCGCGCTCCACCGCGTCGCATACCACGCGGTTTTGCATGAGTTGAGCGGCGACCTGATCGCAATCGCGATCCTTGATCCGGAAGAAGGTGAAGCCGGCAGACAGATCGCTGCTGCGCGGTGTCACCAGTTCAATCGAATAGTGTTCCAGCAAGCGGTTTTTGGCGTAGGTATTGAGTTCGTGAATACGCGTTTGCACCTCGCGCTTGCCCAGCGTCAGATGCAGCTTGAACGCTTCGTCCAGCGCCCAGCGGTGTTCGAAACTGTGATACCCGCCGGGGGTCATGATGGTCGAGAACGTGGTGGCTTCGGAGAAGGTCGGGATGGTCGGGGTGACATCCTTCAGTTCGCTGGAACGTGCGCAGATGATCCCGGTGCCGCGCGGGCCGAACATCCACTTGTGGGTACCGGCGATAAAGAAATCGCAATGCATGTCGGGGAAGTCGAGGTCATCGACACCAAAGCCGTGCACGCCATCGACGACATAGAGGATGCGATCCTTTTCCTCGCGCTGGCGATTGTGCTGGTCCACCAGTTTGCCGATCTCGCCGATCGGCAGCTTCACGCCGCTGCCCGATTGCACCCAGGTCATGCCCAATACGCGGGTTTCGGGGCGAATGCCTTTGTCGATTCGGGTCAGTATTTCGTCGACGGATACCTTTGCGCTGCTGTCGAACAGCTTCAGTTTGCGCACCTTGACGCCATCTTTCTGCTGGCGGTAAGCCAAGGTGTAATTGGTCGCGTAGTGCTCGTGTTCGGTGGTGAGGATTTCCTGATCGGCGCGCACATGAATGCCGCCATAAATCAGCGCCAGCCCTTCGGTGGTGCTGCCAGTGAGGGCGATCTGCTCAGGCTTGGCCTTGAGGTAGCGACCGGCCCATTCGCGCACGGCTTGCTCGCGCTTTTCGGTTTCACCCAGATCCCAATCCATTGCGCGACCGGGATTGCGGTCGAGGGTCACGCGGTAACGCTCGATGGCTTCGCGCACCGGGCGCGGATGGGAGGTCACGAGGAAGTTGGCGAAATGCAGGTATTCCGGGTCCTGATCGAACAACTGACGCAGTTGCGCCCATTTGTTGCCGCCGATCGGTTGTGGATTGGCGGCGCGGGCCGGCAGGTTGACGGCAGCGCCCAGGGGCAGGCCGGCGGCAAGAATGCCGGCTTGTTTGAGAAAAGAACGACGGTTGGTCATGAGGTCTGATCGCTTGTTCGAAGAGGTGTCAGCGGTTGACGACAGGCTTGGAGGACTTTTGCACCTGTTCCCAGACCCGCAAGAAGTTGCCGCCCCACAATTTGGCGATGTCGGCCTCGCTGTAGCCACGCGAGATCAGCTCGGCGGTCACGTTGCGTGCTTCGCTGACGTCCTTCCAGCCATCCAGACCGCCGCCATCGTTGAAGTCGGAACTGATGCCGACATGGTCGATGCCGATTTTCTTCACGGCGTAATCGATTGCGTCACCGAGGTCCTTGAGGTTGGCCTTGGGTTCTTCGTCGACGATTGCGTAGAGCTGGCCGGCGTACTCGCCAAAGCGTTGTTCCGGCCAAACGGTGATGATCGGGTCACCAGGCATCAGCGCCATCTCCAGGCCCTGCAGTGGTTGCAGATCAAACCTGGCACGCAGGGCGTTGAGCTTGTCCTGCGTTGTTTGGCTCAGGGGACGCAAATAGGTCGGGAAACCGACGATTTGCACAACGCCGCCACTGTTCTTGATCAGTTGCATTTCCTGGTCGCTGATATTGCGCGGGATATCCACCAGTGCCCGTGGCGCCGAATGGGAGGCCACGATCGGTGCGCGACTCAGTTGCGCGACCTGTTCCAGTGCCTTGGTCGACATCTGCGAGACATCGATAATCACGCCCAGATCGTTGAGGCGATGCACGGCTTGTTTGCCAATGTCCGACAGGCCGCCGAGCGCATCGCGGGTGTCATTGAAAAACGGCAGTGGTCGTGAAGAGTCGGCCCAGTCGTTGTTGCCCACGTAACTGAAACCGAACATGCGCATGCCACGTGCGGCCCACTTGTCCAGGGCGTTGAGATCGTTGCCCAGTGGATAGGCGTTGAGCATGCTCATGAAAATCGCAAACTTGCCTTCGCCATGCAGACGGCGGAAATCGTCCGGGGTGTAGGCGATGGCGACCTGATTGGGGAAGTCGCGCACCAGGGTGCTGATGATCTTGTAACGGGTTTCCTGTTCGAAGCGTGCTTCTTCGACAAACCCGGCGGTCGGACGGTGGGGGGCGTTGGCGCCGTTCCAGATTTCCGGCCAGCCGAAGATCGTCAGGGCGGCACCGGACAGGCGCCCGCGGGCGGTTTTCACCAGATCGAACTGGCTGCTGCCATCCTTGTCGGCTTCGTTGCCGGCGGTGCCGAAATCCAGCGGTACGGTGATGTGGCTATCGAAGGAAATGATGCGGTCCTGCAACTCATCGGCTTGCTGCATGACTTTGACCGGGTAGCCGGGATTGTCCTTGAACCAGTGTTCCCAAACCGCAAAACCTGCGGCGGCACTGATCGCCAGGGCCAGCGGCAGGCCGATGTAAAGAGCCTTTTTCGAACGTGGTTTTGTCATTGCCATCTCAGTCAGGTTCGCCGTCGAGGTGCAGGCGCAAGGGCCTTCGCTATCTGGGTGGAACGACTGGGCTGCCGGGTAATTTAGGTCTGGCTGAAAAGAACGCGCGCGATGCAGGAACTGCCGAAGGCTGCGATCTTTTCAGGACGGCATAAATTTACCTCCGCAACAAACGTTCTAGCTTGGATAAAGCCTGCTTCATGGCTGACACAGGTAGGGCAATGAAGATTTCTCGACGATGGTTCATGGCGGGCCTGGCACTGACCGGCGCCGCTGTGCCTGCAGCGTATTTTGGGCATCGTGAATGGACGAAGCCGGATCCGACGATCACCCCGGGTGAGGCGTCGTTCGACGTCGCGGATGTCGCCGGGCAACGCCTGGCGGATGCGCTGCGCGGTGTCTGGCAGATTCGTTTCGAGGGTCATGACGCCGGTATCGCGGGTTTGCCCGGAGAAGGTCTGGAAGTGTTTCTCGATGTTGCCCAGAAAGGGCGCGGCGTCATCGGCTTTCTCGACACGGCCGAGCGCTTGCGTTCGTCTCAGGCACCGCGCTATCGAATTCTCGCGGACCTGGCCGATGTCAAAGCCTCGCAGTTGAGTTGGCGTCTGGTCAGCCTGTCCGCAGCCGACGGTGCACCGGACTACGAATTCAGCATGACGCTGGATGAGGTCTGGGGCGGTTTCGGCAACGCCGGCAGCGGCAGCCTCAGCGGGCGCGTCCTCAACCTTGATCGCCCCTTGATGCTGCCGGCGCAGGACAACCGTTTTATTGCCGTCAAACGCGTATTCCCCGAGGCACGCGAGCGCGCAGGGTTGAACCCGACGTTGCTGGCCTGGCTGATTTCTCCTGAGCACCGTTTGTTCCATCAACTCTGGCACGCCAGCCGCGACAAGTGGCATACCTTGAGCGAGGAAAAACGCGGCGCCCTGCGCGGTATCGGCTGGCAACCCGGCCCGCGTGACAAGGAGCGCGACGCCCGTGGCCCGCGCAAGGACCGCAATGGCTCGGGTATCGATTTCTTTTTCATGCACCGGCACATGCTGGGCACGGCGCGTTCAATGCAGGATCTGCCGTCGTGGCAGCATTTTCCGCTGCCGCAGCCGGAATTGATCCGCGACCGCCAGGGTTTTGCCGATTACTTCGACAACCACGACGGTACTTCACTGCCGCCGACCTGGCTGGCCGAGGACGATGAGGAATACTCGCAATGGGTCAGCGACATCAAGACGGCCGAGACTTATCACAGTAATTTCCTGGTCTGGGAATCGCGCTACCGTGACCCGCGCTACCTGGCCAGACTGACCTTGGGGCAGTTCGGTTCGGAAGTCGAACTGGGGCTGCACGACTGGCTGCACATGCGCTGGGCGTCAGTGCCACGGGACCCGTCCAATGGCCATCCGGTACCGTTCGCGCGCGATCCGGCAGATTTTTCCGCGCGTTGGTACGCCGCGGAAAACGACTTCCTGGGCGATCCGTTCTCCTCGCATGTCAGCCCGGTGTTCTGGCACTTTCACGGCTGGATCGATGATCGTCTGGAAGACTGGTTTCGCGCGCATGAGCGCTTTCATCCGGGCGAAGTCAGTCGCTTGCAGGTCAATGGTGTGCCGTGGTTTGCACCGGGGCGCTGGGTTGAAGTCGCCGACCCGTGGCTCGGGCCGAGCACTCACGGCTGCAGCGCGGTGCCGGGCCTGCAACCGGGCAAGTCAGTGGAGATGGATCCGGAAACCATGAAACTGGCGCTGCGCATCACCTTCAGCGATGACGAGAAGGTGTTGTCGTCGTTGTTTCGCAAGGTGCCGCAGCGCCCTTGGTATGCGCGTCATCTGAAACCCAAACAGGCTTCGGCCTGAGGCCGCGTCATCGTTCTTGGCGAGTTGGCTCGCTTCCATAGGTTTTGTATTAGCCACAGATTGTGTCAACACCACCTGTTTTTGTGGGAGCTGGCTTGCCAGCGATGGCATCGGGTCAATCAAATTTGCTGTCGGGCGTGCTGGCTCAATCGCTGGCAAGCCAGCTCCCACAGGTTTTGTGGTGACTCGTAGCTTAGCGGCAGCACCCTGACTACAGCGCCTGCCAGCCACCCCCAAGCGCCTTGTACAACGCAATGCTTGCCTGCATTCGCGACAATCTCAACTGCACATTCAAGTCCTGCGCGGCGTACAACGTGCGTTGGGTTTCCAGCACCGTCAGCAAGTCTTCGGCACCGGCCTGGTAGCGGCTCTGGGCGATGTCGAACGCGGTCTGCGCTTGCCGCAGTTCTTCGCTCTGCCACTGCCGCTGTTCGTCGAGGCCGCGAATGCTATTCAAGGCTTTTTCAACATCGGCGAAGCCGTTGATGATCGCACCGCGATAGTTCTGCAGCAGTTCTTCCTGGCGAGCGGTGGCCTTGTCACGCTCTGCGCCGAGGCGACCATTATTGAAGATTGGCCCGATCAATCCGGCAGTAAGGTTGTAGAAGGGGCTGCGTAGAACGTCGCGGAACTGGTCCGCCCCCGAGCCGATATCGGCACTGAGGGTGACGGTGGGCAACATGGCGGCGCGGGCAACCTTGACGTCGGCTTCGGCGGCAGCCAGTTGCGCTTCGGCGCGGGCGATGTCCGGGCGTCGATCAAGCAGATCGCTTGGCACGCCGGCGGCTATTCCCGGCCATTGCAATTGATCGAACGATTCCCGGTTCAGTGCAAGTGCCTGAACGGGTCGACCGAGCAGCGCCGCGAGGCTGATCGCAGCGTCTCGGGCTTGTTGCTGCACCAGCGGCAATTGTCGTTGTTGGGCGGCCACCAGGCTTTTCTGCTGAGCCAGTTCCAGAGCGGTGGCCGAGCCTGAGTCAAAGCGCGTTTGCACCAGTTTCAGCACGCTTTGCGCGTTGCCCAGATTGAGTTCGGCAATGCGGCTCTGCTCGCGCAGCGACAAGGTTTGCGCATAGGTGTCGGCGACACTGCCGAACAACGTCAGCTCCACCGTGGCGCGGTCGAACTCGCTAGCCTGCAAGGCAAATTGCGCACTGTCGCGCGACGCCTGTTTGCCACCCCAAAAGTCGATTTCGTAACTGGCATTCAGATTGGCGTCGAAATAATCCACAGCCTTGTTACTGCTGTCGGCGTCCAGTTGACTGTAGCCGTTGCCACGGAGCAGTTTCTGCCGATTGGCATTGAGCGAGGCCTTTACCTCAGGCAATTGAGAACCGCCGGCGATCACGGTGCCGGCCTGGGCCTGGCGTACCCGGGCCATGGCGGCGGCGAGGTCGAAACTGCCGGCGCGCGCCTGTTCGATCAGACGATCAAGCTCTGGGCTGCCAAACTGCGTCCACCATTGCGGGTTGTTGCGAGCACTGCTGGCAGCAGGCGCTGACTGCCACGCGGCAGGAGGCTGCAAGCCGCTGTCCGGGCGCTGGAGGGGACTGCCGCAGGCGCTGAGAATCAGGCATACGGTCAACAAACTGAGGCGCGGTTTCATAGATCGATCATTCGCTGGTAAGGGCCGTGACCGGGTCGAGCCGGGCAGCTTTGCGGGCCGGCATGAAGCCGAAGACAACACCGGTGACCAGCGCGCAGCCAAAAGCGCCGAGCACCGCCAGTAACGAGAAGGCGACCGCGACGTCGCTGAGGATCAGCACGCCGCCGACGAGTAACGCCAAGGCAATCCCGGCGATCCCGCCGACCACCGAGAGCATCACTGCTTCGGTGAGGAACTGGCGCAGGATGTCGCGCTGTCGCGCACCGGTGGCCATGCGAATACCGATCTCGCGGGTGCGTTCACGCACGGTCATCAGCATGATGTTCATCACGCCGATCCCGCCGACCAGCAGCGAAATCGCGGCAATCGAACCGAGCATCAGCGACAGGGTGTTTTGCGTGCGCGCCTCGGCCTGGATCATCGCGGCGTTGTTGGTCAGCTCGAAATCTTTCTTGCCGTTGTGCAGGCGCAGCATCATCCGCTCGATGTCCTGCTCGGTTTCCTTGACCCTGCGCGCATCGGCGGCGGCGATGGCGACGTACTCCGGGTTATAGGTGCCAAACAGGCGCGTGCTGGCGGCGGAGTAGGGGATGGCAATGCGGTCGTCGCTATCGGAATCGCCAGAGCTGGAACCCTTTTCCGCGAGAACCCCGACCACTTGAAAGGGTACGTTTTCAATCAGAATGTACTGCCCGATAGGGTTGGCAACATCCTTGAGCAACTTGCTTCTGACTTTGTGCCCGATGACGGCTACCGCAGCGCCACTGGCTTCGTCGGCAGCGGTGAAGTAAGTGCCTTCAACCACTGGCCAATTGAAAATCTTCGGGAAATTGGTGTCATTGCCGCCGACGTAACTGTTGTGGTCGAGATTGCCGAAACGCACCACGGCTTCGGCGCCGTTGACGGGCATGATCTGTTTGATCAGCGGCAGGGTGGCGAGCACGGCGAGGTCGTCGAGGGTGATGATGCCCTGCGGTGCGCGCGGGTGCGGAGGGACGCCGCCCAGATAAATGATGTTCGAGCCGAACGCACCCATTTGCGCCATGACCTGACGCTTGCTGCCTTCGCCGACCGCCAGCATCACCACCACCGAGGCCACGCCGATGATGATGCCGAGCAGGGTCAGCGCGGTGCGGAAGCGGTTGATCCACATCACTCGCCACGCGGCGTGCAAGGCGTCGACCAGTTCGCCTTTCCAGGCGCCGGTGGCTTCGGCGCCCTCGGCCAGACGCTTGCGCAGATCGACCGCTTGCAGGGCGCCGGGGTTGGCGCTGGTCTGAGCCGCGGGGTTGTCCTTGGCGCTGTCGCTGATGATCAGGCCATCGCGGATTGCGATGATGCGTTTGGCCCGCGCCGCGACTTCGCGATCGTGGGTGATGAGGATGACCACATGGCCCTGGCTCGCCAGTTCGTCGAGCAGTGCCATGACTTCTTTGCCGCTGTGGCTGTCGAGGGCGCCGGTCGGTTCGTCGGCAAGAATGATGTGGCCGCCGTTCATCAAGGCGCGGGCAATCGACACCCGTTGTTGCTGACCGCCGGAGAGCTGATGCGGGCGGTTGCCGGTGCGTGAGGCGAGGCCGAGGCGGTCGAGCAGGGCGGCGGCGCGGGCATGACGCTCGGCGGCGGGCGTGCCGGCATAGATCGCCGGCATCTCGACGTTTTCCTGGGCCGAGCCGGACGGAATCAGGTGGTAACCCTGAAACACAAAACCGAAGGCTTCGCGGCGCAGCCACGCCAGCTCATCGCTGTCGAGGCCGGCGACGTTTTCCCCGGCGAAGCGGTATTCGCCGGACGTCGGCCGGTCGAGGCAGCCAAGGATGTTCATCAGTGTCGACTTGCCGGAGCCGGACGCGCCGACAATCGCCACGAATTCGCCAGCGTGGATCGACAGGTCGATGCCGCGCAATACGTGAACTTCCGGCGCATCGCCGCCGCCGTAGGATTTGCGGATGTCCTGCAGGTCGATCAGGGGCGTCAGCATTCAACCACCACTGCCGTCGGCCGGACCGATCAGCAGGTGATCGCCTTCACTCAGGCCATCGAGAATCTGGACCTTGAGTCGATCGCTGATGCCGGTGCGCACCTCACGAGATTCGATGTTGCCGTTGGCGGCGACCACCTGCGCGGTCTGCAGATCCGCCTTGGCGCTGCCTTGCAGAGCGGCTACCGGGGCGGTGAGGACATCCTTGGCCTGATTGGCGACGAAGAATACCTGGGTGGTCATCTCCGCCATGAGTGCGTTGTCAGCGTTATCGACGTCGAGCAATACGGTGTACAGCACGACACGAGCACTGCCACTTTTACTGCTGCTCGCGGGGCTGCCGCCACCCTGGCTGGTTTGATCGAGCGGTTTGGGCGGCACCGGCAGAATCTGCCGCACGGTGCTGCTCCAGCGCCGATTGCCGCCGCTGAGGGTGGTGAAGTAAGCGGTCATGCCCGGTTTGACGTGGCCAATGTCGGCCTCGGAAACTTCCGCCCAAACGGTCATCGGCGACAGCTTGGCGATGCGCAGAATCAGTGGTGTCTGCTGTTGCGCGTTGAGGGTCTGGCCCTCGCGAGCATCGAGGGCGACCACGGTGCCGGCCATCGGCGCGTAAATCCGTGTGTAGCCGAGCTCGGCCTGATCGCTGCGCAGGCTGGCTTCGGCCTGGCGAATCTGTGCCAGGAACATATCGATGCGCGCCTGCGTGGCTTTCAGTTCGGCGCGGGCGGTCTGCACATCTTCTTCGCGGGTTGCGCCGCCGGCGGCCAGATTTTGCTGGCGCTGGTATTTCTGCTGCGCCAGTTCATGTTGCGCGCGTTGTTCCTGCAATTGCGCTCGCAGGTTTTCGATCGAAAAGCGGCCCGCGTCGAGTTTGGCTTTTTGCGTCGACGGATCGATCTCCACCAGCAACTGGCCTTCCTTGACGACGTCACCGACCTCGACATGGATCTTCTGGATCTGCCCGGAGGCCTGCGCACCAACGTCTACGTAACGGCGTGGTTGTAACGTGCCGAGCGCGGTGACGCTGCTTTCGATATCGCCACGGCTCACTTGCACGGTGGCTAACTTATCCCGGCCCGGCGGCAGCATTTGCCACGCGGCATAGCCGAAAACAGGGATCAGACAGAGGACTACGAGCAGGGCGCGTCGGGCGGGGCGGGGACGTTTCATGCAGGGTTCCGGCCAGTGGAAATCGGCCCGTCGTTCGGCTGGCACACAGGTTCGGGCAGCGCTGAACGCTGTCGCAGGGCGCGACAGACACGGGGAGCTGTCCTGTAAACGTTGCAAGGGCGGGGGAATTTAAGCGCGGAAACACGAAGTTACAGCTATAGAGCAGGACTATTTGTCGGTCAACGGCAAACACCACTTTAAATCTATATGAGAATTACTATAAATTACGCGCCTCAAGTTGCCACTATCTTGCTACTGCGTTTTGCGCCGTCGTAAAGCGGTGTGCTCAAGGACACAAACCGCATTTTCGCGGCCGGGAGTCATGTTGGAAAACTACTATCGCGAGTTGGTGTGTTTCCTTAACGCCAAACTCGGCAATCGCCAGATTGCCGAAGATGTGGTGCATGACGCCTATGTGCGGGTGCTGGAGCGCTCCAGCGACACGCCGATCGAGCAACCCCGCGCCTTCCTCTATCGGACCGCGTTGAATCTGGTCATCGATGACCATCGCCGCAACGCCCTGCGCCAGGTCGAATCGCTGGAAGTGCTCGACAATGAAGAGCGCTATTTCACCCCCTCGCCTCACAGCAGCCTCGATCATGGCCAGCGCCTGCAGATGCTTCAGCGTGCGTTGGCCGAGTTGTCACCGCTGTGCCGCGAAAGTTTTCTGCTGCGCAAGATCGAAGGTCTGTCGCACCCGGAAATCGCCGAGCAACTCGGCATTTCCAAGGCTTTGGTGGAAAAGCACATCGTCAACGCCATGAAACATTGCCGCCTGCGCATCAAACAATGGGATGCCCATTGAGCCGTCGCCGTTAAATTTTATTTCACTGTCCTCGTTCCTACTCAACAGACGACCTGCTGTCCTGCTCAAGGCCAGTCAGGTTACTTAGGCTCTCCTTGCCCCTTGTTGAGGGGTTCATCCAGAGGACACTGGAAATGACTCAGGCAATTGCATCGCCCATCGTTCACGACCTGATCGGCGTCGGTTTCGGCCCTTCGAACCTGGCGCTGGCCATCGCTCTGCAAGAGCGCGGGCCGACTCACGGCGAGCTGGATGTGCTGTTCCTCGACAAGCAGGCCGACTACAGCTGGCACGGCAACACCCTGTCGACGCAAAGCGAGTTGCAGATTTCCTTCCTAAAGGATCTGGTGACCCTGCGCAATCCGACCAGCCCGTATTCGTTCGTCAATTACCTGAAGTACCACGGCCGTCTGGTCGACTTCATCAACCTCGGCACCTTCTATCCGTGCCGCATGGAGTACAACGACTACCTGCGCTGGGTCGCCGGGCAGTTCACCGCGCAGAGCCGCTACGGCGAAGAAGTGCTGACCATCGAGCCGGTGCTGCACAATCAGCAGGTTGAAGCCTTGCGCGTCATTTCCCGCGACAGCCACGGCCTGCAACATGTACGCACCACTCGTTCGGTGGTGGTCAGCGCCGGCGGCACGCCACGTATTCCAGAGGCGTTCAAGGCGATGAAGGGCGACACCCGCGTGTTCCACCACTCGCAATACCTGTCGCAAATGGCCAAGCAGCCGTGCGTGAACAATCAGCCGATGAGCATTGCGATCATCGGTGGCGGGCAGAGTGCGGCGGAAGCGTTCATCGACCTCAACGATTCGTTCCCGTCGGTGCAGGTCGACATGATCCTGCGCGGTTCGGCACTCAAGCCTGCGGACGACAGCCCGTTCGTCAACGAAGTGTTCTCGCCGGAGTTCACCGACCTGGTGTTCCAGCAGAACAGCGCCGAGCGTGAGCGGCTGGTCAACGAGTACCACAACACCAACTACTCGGTGGTCGACATTGACCTGATCGAACGCATCTACGGCATCTTCTATCGCCAGAAGGTTTCCGGGATTGCCCGTCACGCGTTCCGCACCCTGACCACCGTCGAGAGCGCTACCGCCACCGAAAACGGAATCGAACTGGCCGTGCGCAACAACGCCACTGGCGAAGTCACCGTGCGCAACTACGACGCCGTTGTACTGGCCACCGGATACGAGCGGCAGATGCACCGCAAACTGCTGGCACCGCTGGAAGAGTACCTGGGCGATTTCGAGGTTGATCGCAACTACAAAGTGATCACGGACGAACGCTGCAAGGCCGGCATCTACATGCAGGGCTTCTGCCAGGCCAGCCATGGTCTGAGCGACACGTTGCTGTCGGTGTTGCCAATCCGCGCGGACGAGATTGCCGGCTCGCTGTATGAGCATGGCAAGAATCGCGGGCATCGTTCGATGGCAGATCTGTTGTTAGCAACCGCCAGCTAACTCAGTATTTCCTGATACACCGCCATCGCTGGCAAGCCAGCTCCCACAGGATCTGTGTTGGACACAAAATTTGTGTTCACTGGAGATCCCTGTGGGAGCTGGCTTGCCAGCGATGGGGTCCTTATGGCTAACAAAAATCTGATTTCTGAACCCTTCCTGAACATCCCCCACATTCCCCGGCACACTGCCTTTTGCGGGTTTACTCTGCAGACATCGGGGCGTAAGCTTCGCGCGTTTTCATCAATAGCGGAGACCCACAGTGGGTACTTGTTCGAGTGACAGTTGTCGGCCGGTCTCGGTAACCGGCAGATTCTCGGCAAGATAACGCGCAGACTTTCTCTGTCGTTGTCTCGCCGTAAAAGCGAGCAGCGGCATCCCGTGCATGTCCCGTCCTGGGCCATGTCTGGACGTTCCTTCTCATCGACGCTGAACAGAGCGTGATTTCGACTGCACAGTCGTGATCGCAGCCCTATCGACACGCCTGTCTTTTTTGACCGGCGCGCCAGGCCTTGCCGTGCCGGTTTTTCCGGCGGACGAGGCGCGGCCGTACCTGCTCGACGGTTTCCCGGCTGACCATAGGGGCAACAGCCATGAAACTTACGCTCAAGGAATTTTTCGCAGGCTTCCTGCGCACCCGCCACATCGCCCGGCACTTCCGTCGCCTGGCGCTGCTGGAATCGATCAACGACACCACGGTCAGCCGTGAAGTCCCGCCGACTCTGGCCAACACTTTGGTCGATGCCGCGCATTGCGACAGCGGTGTGCTGCTGTCGTCATTGGGCACGCATTCCGATGGCCTGACCGATTTCGAAGTCGACGCGCTGCGTGCGCAATACGGCCTCAACGAAGTCGAACACGAACAACCGCTGCCATGGTGGATTCACCTGTGGCACTGCTACAAAAACCCGTTCAACCTGCTGCTGACGTTGTTGGCGGTAATCTCGTGGCTGACCGAAGACCTCAAGGCTGCCGTGGTGATTTTCGCCATGGTGGTGCTGTCGACGCTGCTGCGTTTCTGGCAGGAAAGCAAATCCAACCAGGCCGCCGATGCGCTGAAAGCCATGGTCAGCAACACCGCGACGGTGATGCGCCGTGACGCGCCGCGCAGCGAGCTGCCGATCAAACAATTGGTGCCGGGCGATCTGATCGTGCTCTCGGCCGGTGACATGATTCCTGCCGATTGCCGAGTGCTCAGCGCCAAGGATCTGTTCGTCAGCCAAGCCGCGATGACCGGCGAATCGATGCCTGTGGAGAAGTTTCCACGGCAGGCCGATCGTGACACGCGCAATCCGCTGGAACTGGACAACATCCTGTTCATGGGCACCAACGTGGTGTCCGGCACGGCAGTGGCGGTGATCCTGACCACCGGCAATAGCACCTATTTCGGCGCGCTGGCCCAGCGTGTCGGCGCAACCGATCGCGCAGTGACTTCGTTCCAGCAAGGCGTTAACAAAGTCAGCTGGCTGTTGATCCGTTTCATGTTCGTCATGGCGCCGCTGGTGCTGTTCATCAACGGCTTCACCAAGGGCGACTGGACTGAAGCGCTGCTTTTCGCGCTGTCGATTGCCGTCGGCCTGACCCCGGAAATGCTGCCGATGATCGTCACCTCGACGCTGGCCAAAGGCGCGGTGTTTCTGTCACGGAAAAAAGTCATCGTCAAACGTCTTGATGCGATCCAGAACTTCGGCGCCATGGACGTGCTGTGCACCGACAAGACCGGCACCCTGACTCAGGACAAGATCTTCCTTGCGCGCAATGTCGACGTGTGGGGCGCCGATTCCGATGATGTGTTGGAAATGGCGTATCTGAACAGCTACTACCAGACCGGCCTGAAAAACCTGCTCGATGTCGCGGTGCTGGAGCACGTGGAAATCCACCGTGAACTGAAAGTCGGCACGGCGTTTCGCAAGGTCGACGAGATCCCGTTCGACTTCAATCGTCGGCGCATGTCGGTGGTGGTCGAAGGCCGTGGCCAGCCGCATCAATTGATCTGCAAAGGTGCGGTGGAAGAAGTGTTGGCGGTGTGCAGCCGCGTGCGTCACGGTGAGGTCGATGAAGCCTTGAGCGATGAATTGCTGACCCGGATTCGTCAGGTCACTGCAGCATTCAACGCTGAAGGCTTGCGCGTGGTGGCCGTGGCCGCTCGCTCGATGCCCGAAGGTCGCGAGATTTATAGCTTGGCCGATGAACAGGAACTGACGCTGATCGGTTACGTGGCGTTCCTCGATCCACCGAAAGAAAGCACCGCTCCCGCGCTCAAGGCATTGGCCGAACATGGCGTAGCGGTGAAAGTGCTGACCGGCGACAACGAACTGGTAACCGCAAAGATCTGCCGCGAAGTCGGCCTCGCGCAACAAGGCCTGCTGCTGGGCAATGACGTTGAACGCATGAGCGATGCCGAACTGGCCGTGGCCGTGGAGAAGACCAACGTCTTTGCCAAACTGACCCCGTCGCACAAGGAACGCATCGTGCGCATCCTCAAAGGCAATGGCCACGTCGTCGGGTTCATGGGCGACGGCATCAACGATGCGCCAGCACTGCGCACCGCCGACATTGGTATTTCGGTGGACAGCGCAGTGGATATCGCCAAGGAAGCGGCTGACATCATTCTTCTGGAAAAGAGCCTGATGGTGCTGGAGGAGGGCGTGCTCGAAGGGCGGCGCACCTTCGCCAACATGCTCAAGTACATCAAGATGACCGCCAGCTCCAACTTCGGCAACGTGTTCTCGGTGCTGGTGGCGAGCGCGTTTATTCCGTTCCTGCCAATGCTGCCGATGCATTTGCTGGTGCAGAACCTGCTCTACGACATTTCGCAGATCGCCATTCCATTCGATAACGTCGATGAGGACATGCTGAAAAAACCACAACGCTGGCAGCCGGGCGACGTCGGGCGCTTCATGCTGTTTTTCGGCCCGATCAGTTCGATCTTTGACATCACCACGTTCGCTTTGATGTGGTACGTCTTCGATGCCAACACCCCGGATCACCAGACCCTGTTCCAGTCCGGCTGGTTCGTGGTCGGGTTGCTGACCCAGACGCTGATCGTGCACATGATCCGCACGCCGAAGATTCCATTCCTGCAAAGCCGCGCAGCGATGCCGCTGCTGGTGATGACCGGGATCATCATGGCGGTCGGCATTTTCCTGCCGATGGGGCCGCTGGCGCACTACTTCAAATTGCAGGCGCTGCCGTCGCTGTACTTCGTGTTCCTGCCGGTGATCCTGCTGGCGTACATGGCGCTGACCCAGGCGGTGAAAGGCTTCTACATCCGCCGCTTCGGCTGGCAATAATGCTGCCCCTGTAGGAGCTGCCGCAGGCTGCGATCTTTTGATCTTGTTTTTACAAGGCAACAGCAAAAGATCGCAGCCTTCGGCAGCTCCTACAGGGGCTCGTTTCAAGCAGGCCCCACAAGGGGGTTTGTGTGTTTTCAGGGAGATGACGATGCAAGCCATCAACAACCTCAACCTCGATTCGCTGCTCGACACCCTCGTCAGCCTCAGCGCCGCCTTCATTCTCGGCGGCCTGATCGGTTTCGAGCGCCAATACCGGCAACGCACCGCTGGCCTGCGCACCAACGTGCTGGTGGCGGTCGGCGCGGCGATCTTTGTCGACATGGCCAACCGTCTCGCCGGTGCAGAAGGCGCGGTGCGCGTGGTTGCCTACGTGGTCTCCGGCATCGGCTTTCTCGGCGCCGGGGTGATCATGCGCGAAGAGGGCAATGTGCGCGGCCTCAACACCGCCGCGACCCTGTGGACGTCGGCGGCGGTGGGCGCCTGCGCCGGTGCCGACCTGCTCGCCGAGGCCGTGCTCGGCACGCTGTTCATTCTGGCTGCCAATACCTTGCTGCGGCCGATCGTCAACAACATCAACCGCCAGCCATTGGACGTGGTCTCGGCGGAGGTCACCAACATCGTCTATGTCATCGCTCGACGCTCGCAGCAAACCGCCGTGTTCGCTCTGCTGGAAGCCGAACTGGAACGCAGCAACTACCCGGCCAGCGATGTCGATGTGCATGCGTTTGGCGCGGATGAAATCGAGATTGAAGCGACGCTGGCCACCACCTCGGTCGACGGTGATGAACTGGATGCATTGGTCGCGCGCATTTCCACTTCGGCGTTGGTGGTGCAGGCGTTCTGGAGTCCGAGTACCACGGAATAAGCCTGCGCAGAGGAGAGCAAACGTTCGGCGAGACCTTGGGTTAACGCCGTCGTGAGTCCATCAAAAAGCCACGTCGGGTTGTCCGACGTGGTTTTTTCTTTTGGGGTTTCGAGACCTTTCTGTCTCTTTATCAGAATCGTCCTACATGACTCGCGCTTGCTTTTGCTTAGTGTGATGCACCGTAACTTTTCCCATAGCCGTGAAAGAAAATGTCCTACAAGTGTTGGCGAATCCTGATTGCCGAAGAGCAACCGGCTCTGCAAGGCAGAATCGGTAAATCGCTGAACGAACTCGGTTACCGAGCGCTCACGGCAGTGTGTTCCTTCCGGGAACTGCTCAGCGTGACGCAGTACTCGTACGAGCCGTTCGATCAGTTCGATTTGCTGATCATCAATGGTGAGTTGCTGGCCGCCGTGGGGGTTGATCCGATACGTTTTTTCCAGAGCAACGCGCAGATTCGTCATGGTGTGATCCACGATGCGCGGCGCGGTCAGCCGCACGCTGAGACGATCTATGCGAGTCAACGACGCCAGTTGAATCTGATCCGGACGGCGGATCGCTCATCGCTGGGTTCCCTTCTGGAGCAGTTGGATGTCTAGGCATTTTCCTCCGGGTTGCAGTCCCGCAATCAGCGAGTCAATGACAATGCCTGTCCCGCCGTTGCGTGTTCTGGCCCCGGATGAATGACCGGTTTCTTCAGAAACGTCCTACATAAAGATCCGTGAGCGTTGCGTAGTCTTGCCGCACCCAGAAACTGCTACTACCGGGAGATCGACCATGATCAATAAAACCCTGCGCATCCTGATTGCCGACTCGCAGCATTTTCACCGGATGAAAATCGAACGTGTGTTCAATGGCCTCGACTACTACCGGGTTGCACCGGTACAGAATCTTCTCGAGTTATTGACCCTGGTCGAGTACGGCTGCGAACCGTTTGACGTGGTGGTCATCAACGCCGAGCTGGCCGCCGGTTCGCTGGATCTGTTGGCTTTCTTCCTCGACAACCCGCACGTTCGCCACGCCCTGATCTACAACGAACCTTCGGCGCCATTGCAGGCCAATCCGGGGTTTGCCCAGGAAAACCTGCAAATCACTCACGCCGCATTGCCTGGCCTGCAGACAATCAAAGCGCTGATGGCAGCGGTCGACGCTCACACCGCGTCAGCGCAGCGGGTCTGGGCAGCGGAATCAGTGCCGTCGCGGCGCGCTCAAGCATAGATTCACGCAAGCCACAACTGTCAGACCTGACAGGTAGATTCGCTTTGATGCCCGTGCAACAGTCTCTGCGTAACCCCACTATCCGACACCAACGGATCAGATCGTCATCGTCATGCTTTTCACAGGGAGTGTTCATGAAGTCAGCGCTGATCGTCGACGATCATCCGGTGGTGCGCGCCGCGGTCAGAATCGTGCTGCAAGCGGAAGGTTTCAAAGTCATTCATGAGGCATCCAGCGGCAACGAAGTGGTGCAACTGCTGCGCGAGCACCAGCCGACACTCGTCGTGCTGGATCTGAATCTGCCGATGCTCGATGGACTCGATGTCATGGAGCGCATCAGAGCCAATGACCTGACCTGCCTGATTCTGGTCTTCACTTCGTACGAAGCCACGTTCTACCAGGAACGTTGCCTGCGCGCCGGCGCCATGGCTTTCGTGCCCAAGACCAATCATTTGCAGCAATTGCACAAAGCCATTCAGGCGCTGATGTCCGGTTACACCTACTTCACCGCACTGTCCGACAACGCGAATGCCTCGAACACACTGCAAGGCTCAGAAACGCAACTGATCGACCAGCTATCCAACCGAGAGCTGAATATCTTTGTGCAACTGGCCTCTGGCAAGCCGAACAAAACCATTGCCGAAGACATGCACCTCAGTCACAAGACCGTCAGTACCTATAAATCGCGCCTGATGGCCAAACTGGGGGTCAATTCGGCGGTTCATCTGCGTGATTTCGCCAGACGCAATCACTTGATCTGAGAGGTCGGCATGGGCTGGTGGCGCTGGTGTCTCATGCTGTTGTCGGCGAGCGTGCTGACGGCCTGGGCTGATGCTGTACCAAAATCGCTGGAGATTCTCACCCGCACCCGCCTGGAAAATGTCCAACTGCGGCTGGACGGCACCGATCGCTACTGGTTGCGCAAACATCCGCTGCTGTACATGGGAGTCTCCGGGCCGGATTACCCGCCTTTTGAACTGACACGTAACCAGCATCAACTGGAAGGCCTCAGCGCCGATTACGCCGATCTGCTCGCGCAACTGCTGAATATCAGGATCGAGGTGCGGCGTTACGCCGACCGAGCGTCGGCGATTACTGCGCTCAAACGCGGCGAGATTGACGTACTTGGCACCTCGAACAACTTTGAACTCGCCGATCCCGAGCTGATGCTTTCCCGTGCCTACGCCGAAGACCAGCCGGTGTTGGTGGCCCGCATCGGTGAGCAGGCGCTGTCCGATCTGGCCGGCAAGCGCCTGGCGATGGCCGAAGATTATTTGCCTCTGTCGGTGGTTCAGGCCTTCTATCCCGAAAGCAATATTCAACGCTACCACTCGGCCATGGATGCACTCGGGGCCGTGGCGTTCGGGGTGGATGATGTCTACCTGGGCGACTTCATCAGCGCCAATTACCTGATCAACACCAACTACCGTAACGATGTGCAACTGCTCGGCCCATCGGGGCTGGATGCCAATCCGTTCGGGTTTGCCTTGCGCCGCACCGATGGGCGCTTGAAACGGATCATCGACAAGGCGTTGGCCAGCATCCCGCTGGATCAGCGCCAGCTCATCGAGCAGCGCTGGAGTGCCGGCCGGGCCGAGATGGCCGAGCACGCGCGAGTGCCACTGAGCGCTGGCGAACAGCGCTGGCTGGACCTACATCCACGGGTGCGCGTAGGCGCCATCGAGGACTTTGCACCGTTGTCTTTTTTTACTGCCGACCGCCAGTTCAGCGGGCTTGCGGCGCAATTGCTCAGCTTGATCAGTCAGCGCAGCGGTCTGACTTTCGAGATTGTTCGTGGCAGCTCGCTGAGTCGGCAGATAGAGCAACTCACGGCAGGCGAGCTTGATGTGTTGCCGGTCATCACTCCCAGCCGTGAACGCGAAGACGAGTTGCATTTCACCCGGGCCTATTTGAACAACCCGTTTGTGCTGGTCACCGCGACGACTGACGGCAGCCCGCGCAACCTCGACGATCTGGCCGGCAAGCGCCTGGCGATCTATCGCGCGCATCCGCTACGCGCTTATCTCGTCGAGCATGTGCCAGAGGTCACGCTGATCGAGGTGAAAAGCCCGGCGATCGGCATGGAGATGGTCAGCAAGGGGCAAGTGGAGGCGACCTTGAGTTCGTTGGTGGGCGCGCGTTATCTGATTGCCCGCCAGTACCGCGAGCGTTTGCGGATCGCCACCACCGTGGGCGATCAGCCGGCGAGAATCGTCATGACCACGTCACCGCAAGCGCCCGAACTGCATTCGATTCTGAACAAGGCGCTGCTGAGCATTGCTCCGCAGGAAATGGACGAACTGGTTGGACGCTGGACCCACGATCTGGCGGTCGACGCCAGCTACTGGCAGCGTCATCGCACAGAAATTCTGCTGGGCTTTGCCGGTGCCGCGTGCTTGTTATTGCTGGCGCTGGGCTTGATCGGCTTTCAGCGTCGGCAGATCAGCCAGCGCCAGCAGTGGTTGCGTCAGTTGCAGGACGCCAAGGACGCCGCCGACGATGCCAACCGGGCGAAAACCACGTTTCTGGCCACCATGAGCCACGAAATTCGCACGCCGATGAACGCCTTGATCGGCATGCTCGAACTGGCGCTGAAACGTGCGGAAGAGGGGGTGACCGATCGGTTGGCGATTCAAGTCGCCTCCAGCGCGGGCCAGCAGTTACTGGCGTTGATCGGCGACATCCTCGACATTGCGCGCATCGAGTCCGGGCATTTATCGCTCGCCCCGGAACGGGCCAATTTGCGCGATCAGGTGGTGTCGGTGTGCCGGGTCTTTGAAGGTCTGGCGCGGCAGAAACGTTTGCTCTGGCGCGTCGAACTGGATGCGCGCAGTGACGTCGACGTGCTGGTTGATTCGACGCGCTTCAAGCAGGTGTTGTCCAACCTGTTGAGTAACGCGATCAAGTTCACCGAGGCCGGCGAAGTGAGTCTGCAACTGCAGGTGAACCGCGTAACCACCGAGCAACTGGTCGTCAGCCTGATCATCGAAGACAGTGGCATTGGCATCAGTGCCGAAGACCTGCAGCGCCTGTTCAGTCCATTTGTCCAGGCGAGTAACCATTCACACGCCGCGCGCAGTGGCTCCGGGCTGGGCCTGGTGATCAGCCGCAGCCTGTGCGAAATGATGGGCGGCGAGTTGCAACTGCACAGCCAGCCCGGCCTTGGTACACAGGTCACCGTGCGGCTCGAACTGCCATTGCTGGAAGCGCTCGCACCCAGGGATGCCGTGGTTCAACTGACACCCGCCACAACGCGATCATTGAATATTCTGGTGGTGGATGATCATCCGGTGAATTGCTTGTTGCTGTGCCGGCAACTGAGTGAGCTGGGCCATCGCACGGTCGACAGTCAGGACGGTGAGCAGGGCCTGGCATTGTGGCGCGAGCAGTCATTCGATGTGCTGATCACTGACTGCAATATGCCGCGACTCAATGGCTATGAACTGGCCCGCGAGATTCGTCAAGCCGAGGCGCTGGCAGGTGCGCAACGTAGCCTGATCCTGGGTTTTACCGCCAATGCGCAGGTCGAGGAAAAGGTTCGCTGCCTGGAGGCCGGCATGAACGATTGCCTGTTCAAACCGATTCGTCTGCACGACTTGAGTCAGGCGTTAAGCGCTGCGCGTCATGAGGAACAAGACCTCCCGCGCCTGGAAAAACCGTCACTGGCAGAATTGGATCTGAGCGTGCTGGAGCAATTGGCCGGCGATGACCAGGCGATCATCGAGCACTTGCGCAAGGAGGTGCTGAGCAGTTTGCACGGCGATCTGCGGCGGCTCGACGACCTCGGGCAAGTCCTTGACCGCGCCGGGTTGCGCGATCTGGCCCACCACATCAAGGGCGGCGCACAGGTGGTCGGCGCGGCGCGGCTGGTGTCGGCATGTACCGACCTGGAGCGCGCCTGCACGGATGCCGGAAGTGTGGCGCTGGGCCCGAGTGTCAGGGCGTTGCGCGAGGCCATGAATGGCCTCGCGCAACGTCTTCAAGCCTGAGCAATCAATCCCAATGCGGCGCGATGCCTTTCGGGCTGGTCAGGCGATGGCCGCGCTCCAGCATGGCAATCTGCGCCATGTCGGCATCGCTCAAGGTCAGCGCGGTGGCCCCCAGGTTACTTTGCAGGTTGGCGCGTTTGGTCGACGACGGAATCACCGCGTAACCCAGTTGCATGGCCCAGGCCAGCGTGACTTGCGCCGGGGTAGCGTGCAGGCGTTCGGCGATCTGCTGGATCAGCGGGTCTTTCAACACTTCACCGTAGGCGAGGGTCATGTACGAGGTGATTTGAATGCCTCGGCTTTGGGCGAACTCGGCCACAGCGCGGTTTTGCAGGTACGGGTGCAGTTCGATCTGGTTTGTAGCGATGTTGTCGGCGCCCACGGCGGCGATCGCCTGTTTCATCAGGTCGATGGTGAAGTTGGACACACCGATCTGCCGGGTCAGGCCCAGTCGCTTGGCTTCCAGCAGGGCGCCCATGAATTCTTCGACGGGCACTTGGTCCTCCGGCGATGGCCAGTGAATCAGTGTCAGGTCGAGGTAGTCGGTCTGCAGCTTTTGCAGGCTCTCTTTGAGGCTGTGGATCAGGCGATCTTTGGCGAAATTGGCGATCCAGATCTTGCTGGTGATGAACAGTTCTTCGCGGGGGATGCCGCTGGCGGCGATGGCCTGGCCGACCTCGGCTTCGTTCTCGTAGATTTGCGCGGTGTCGATGACCCGGTAGCCGAGCTCAAGGGCGGTGCTGACCGAGTCGATGACCACTTGGCCTTGCAGGCGAAAGGTACCGAGGCCGAAAGCGGGAACAGACATGAAAGACTCCAGGGATTGCAGTGGGAATGGGCTCGAGTATCCGCGTGTGCATCCTTGAGAAAAACCGCTGCCGGGGCAAAGCAGTGTTGAGCAGAAGTCATGAATCAATCCTGGATTCTGTGTTGTCTGGACTGGCCTCATCGCTGGCAAGCCAGCTCCCACAGGGATATATGTTGGTAATGAATGATGTGTTCACCCCCAAATCCTGTGGGAGCTGGCTTGCCAGCGATGGCCGCGCCACCGATTCAGGCAATGTCACTGTGCGCAAATTCCTCGCCGAGAAAATCAATCAACGTGCGCACCGACGGCAACAACCCGCGCCGCGACGGAAAGATCGCATGCACCACGCCACATTTCGGTGCCCACCCCGGAATCAACTCCACCACACGCCCCGCCGCAATGTCCTCACGCACCACCACACTCGGCAAATGCGCCACGCCAACGCCAGCAATCACTGCCTGACGCAACGCGATCAAATCATCGGTGACCATGCGCGGCGTGTGCCGGATCAGCGCGGTGTTGTCATTTGGCCCCAGCAACTCCCACTGATACTCGCGCTGCGCCGCACCCCAATGCAGGCTCGGCAAACCGTTGAGGTCAGCAGGCGAGGGTGGTGACGACAGGCGTTCGACAAACTGCGGACTGCCGACCACCGATTGCATACTGTTGCCGAGCACCTTCATGACCATGTCGGTGTTTTCCAGCGGCGGAAAGCGCACGCGCAAGGCAATGTCGAACCCTTCGTGAATCAGGTCGACGCGACGATTGGTGCTCTCGATGAACAACTCCACCAGCGGATACTTGAGCATATAGCGGGTGAGCATCGGCCCGACCCACGAGTTGAGCAGCGCGGTTGGGCAACTCAGGCGCACCAACCCCTGCGGCTCGGAACGGTTGCGTTCGATCAGCTCGGCGGCGCTTTCGGCTTCGATGCGCATCGCCAGGCAGCGCTGGTAATAGGCCTGACCGATTTCGGTCAGCGAACAATGACGGCTGGTGCGGTGCAGCAGGCGTACGCCGAGGCGCTCTTCGAGCTCGGCAATGCGCCGGCTCAGTTTCGATTTGGGCATGTCCAGCGCACGCCCGGCGGCGGCGAATCCGTGGTGTTCGACCACTTGAGTGAAGTAATAAAGGGTGTTGAGGTCTTCCACCATCGTTCTCCAGATAGAACGCTAAGGCTGATTTTTGCAGTCTAGTGCATTAATGGTCATGGATTTAAGCTTAATCCATCGCATCATTCACCCCCATTGGAGACAACCATGAAAAACATCATCGGTATCTACACCAGCCCACGCGGCCATTGGGTCGGCGATGGTTTCCCGGTTCGCACGTTGTTTTCCTACGACAACCTCGGCAAACACATCAGCCCGTTCCTGCTGCTCGATCACGCCGGCCCTGCCGATTTCACGCCGACCACCGATCGTCGTGGCGTTGGTCAGCATCCGCACCGTGGTTTCGAAACGGTGACTATCGTTTATGACGGTGAAGTGCAGCACCGCGATTCGACCGGCAGTGGCGGCGTCATCGGCCCGGGCGATGTGCAATGGATGACGGCGGCGTCCGGGATCCTCCACGAGGAGTTTCACTCGGATGACTTCGCCAAAACCGGCGGCAAACTGGAAATGGTGCAGCTGTGGGTCAACCTGCCGGCCAAGGACAAAATGGCCGCGCCGGGCTACCAGACCATTCTCGACAGCGACATCCCGAGCATCGCGCTCAAGGACAACGCCGGCAGCCTGCGCCTGATCGCCGGTGAATTCGATGGCCACACCGGCCCGTCGCGCACCTTCACGCCGATCGACGTGTGGGATCTGCGCCTGAACGCCGGCAAGTTGCTGACGCTGGATCTGCACGAAGGCCGCAACACCGCGCTGGTGGTGTTGAAGGGTTCGGTGCAGGTCAACGGTGTGGAATCGGTGCGCGAAGGGCAGTTGGCGTTGTTCGAACGTGATGGCAAGCAACTGACCCTCGAAGCCAGTCAGGACGCAGTGGTGTTGCTGCTCAGCGGCGAGCCAATCGATGAGCCAATCGTCGGCCACGGCCCGTTCGTGATGAACACCGAGCAGGAAATTCACCAGGCCTTCGCCGACTTCCAGTCCGGCCGCTTCGGCCAGATGCACGCTTAACGCACAACCACTCCGCTCTACACAGGACGCGTAGGCCGGTTCGAAGGCCAGGGATGGCTGTTGCCTAAAGAAAAGAGGACACGCACATGAACACAGTCAATGCAGCGAACTTCGACGGCCAGAAACCGACCATCGATGCCAGCGACGCAGCCATGCTGCTGATCGATCACCAGAGCGGTCTGTTTCAGATCGTCAAGGACATGGACGTGCCGCAACTGCGCGCCAATGCCGTAGCGCTGGCGAAAGCGGCGACCCTGTTGAAGATGCCGGTGATCACCACCGCCTCCGTGCCGCAAGGGCCGAACGGGCCGTTGATTCCGGAAATACACGAAGCCGCACCGCATGCGCAATACGTGGCGCGCAAAGGCGAGATCAATGCCTGGGACAACCCGGAATTTCACGCGGCAGTCAAAGCCACTGGCAAGAAAACCCTGGTGATCGCCGGCACGCTGACCAGCGTTTGCCTGGCGTTTCCGTCGATCGCCGCTGTGCATGAAGGCTACAAAGTGTTCGCCGTGGTCGATGCCTCCGGCAATCATTCCAAACTCGCCACTGATCTGACAGTTGCCCGTTTGGCGCAGGCCGGGGTGGTGCCGATCGACATCATGGCTACGCTTTCCGAGCTGCAAGGCTCGTGGAACCGTCCCGATGCCGAGCAGTGGGCGGCCGTCTACGCCCAGGCCATGCCGCATTATCAATTGCTGATCGAGAGCTACCTCAAGGCTCAGCAAGTCGCGAACGAACACGAAGTGCTGGATTCCCAGCGCTGATCGAGTCTCCTGAGGCCGACCCCGTCGGCCTCTACACCCCGCGAGGATTACTGCAATGACCACTCAATACAAACGTCTGGACAAGAACAATGCTGCGGTGCTGCTGGTCGATCACCAGGCCGGGCTGCTGTCGCTGGTGCGCGACATCGATCCGGACAAGTTCAAGAACAACGTGCTGGCGCTGGCCGATCTGGCCAAGTACTTCAAACTGCCGACGATCCTCACCACCAGTTTTGAAACCGGCCCCAACGGCCCGCTGGTGCCCGAGCTGAAAGCGCTGTTTCCGGATGCGCCGTACATCGCCCGTCCTGGGCAGATCAATGCGTGGGACAACGAAGATTTCGTCAAGGCGATCAAGGCCACTGGCAAGAAGCAACTGATCATTGCTGGCGTGGTGACCGAGGTCTGCGTGGCATTCCCGGCACTGTCGGCGATAGAGGAAGGTTTTGATGTGTTTGTGGTCACCGATGCCTCGGGCACGTTCAATGAAATGACCCGTGATTCGGCATGGAATCGGATGTCCAGCGCTGGCGCGCAATTGATGACCTGGTTCGGCCTGGCCTGCGAGCTGCACCGCGACTGGCGCAACGACGTTGAAGGGCTGGGCACACTGTTCTCCAACCACATCCCGGACTACCGCAACCTGTTCACCAGCTACAACAGCCTGACCAACGACAAATAACAATTCCCTGTAGGAGCTGCCGCAGGCTGCGATCTTTTGATCCTGTTTTTGAAGATCAAAAGATCGCAGCCTGCGGCAGCTCCTACAAGGGTTGTCTGGTGATTTTTGTCGGCTGAAATCAATTGCTCCTACACTCTCCCAATCTGTGCGATCTTCTCGCGATTGGCCTTCGTCGGAGTTGTTTGATGCTGTCTCTGCTGACTGAACACCCGTTGTTTTGCGCGTTGGTCCTGATCCTTCTCGATCTCGGTCTGTGGCGCCTGATCAGTTCCCGTGGCAGCGAATGGAAACTGCTGGTGCGCGTGCTGATTTTTACCCTGTTCAGCATCTTGCTGTTCAACGAAGGCCTCAACCCGATGGAGCCCGCGCCGTGGGCTGACAACGTGCCGCTGCACCTGGCGGCGACCGGGTTGCAGATTGGCTGGTGGCTGTTCGGCGCCCGCACCCTGACGGTATTGATCGGCGCGGTGATGATGCAGCGGGTCGGCCACACCGGGCGGCTGTTGCAGGACTTGCTGGGAGCGGTGATTTTCCTCATCGCGATCATTGCGGCGCTGGCCTACGTGCTCGATCTGCCGGTCAAAGGCGTGCTGGCGACGTCCGGGGCGTTGGCGATCATCGTCGGTCTGGCCTTGCAGAGCACGCTCAGCGACGTGTTTTCCGGGATCGTCCTCAACACCACCAAGCCTTATCAACTCGATGACTGGATCTCCATCGACGGCACCGAAGGCCGGGTCACCGACATCGACTGGCGCGCCACGCGCCTGCAAACCAGCCAGGGCAGCATGGCGGTGATTCCCAACTCGCTGGCGGCCAAGGCCAAGATCATCAACTTCAGCCGGCCGAGCAATATGTTCGGCGTCGCGGTCAGCGTCCAGGTCAGTCCGCATGCACGGCCCAACTCGGTGATCGATGCACTGGAGCGGGCGATGCAGGGCTGCCGGCAACTGCTCGATAACCCGGCGCCGAGCGTGGCGCTGAAAAGCTCCGGCAGCAGCGGCGCGGAATACGAGATCAGCGGTTTCGTCGCGTCGATGGGCGAAAAGCGCGTGGTGCGCAATCAGTTGTTCGACCTGGCGTACCGGCACTTGCAGGCTTCCGGGGTGAATTTGCTGTCGAGCGACGAAGCCAGCACACCGACCAACCTTTCACGGCCTCGGGCATTGCTCGACAGTTCGCCGATCTTCTCGACGCTGCGTCAGGAAGAGAAGGAAACCTTCAGCCAGAACATGACCCTGCAAAACTTCCGCGCCGGCGAGACGATCCTTGAGGCGGGGGAGGTCAGCGATCACTTGTTCATTATCGAGTCGGGTGTAGTCACGGTGACGTTGACCCGCCACGGCACGCCGTTCGAGTCAGGGCGCATGGGCCCGGGCGAAGTCATTGGCGAGGCCGGCATTCTTTCCGATACCTCGGTGCCGGCCAAGTTTGCCGCGAAAACCTTCTGCGCCCTGTACCGCATCGAGAAGACTTACCTCAAACCCTGTCTCGACGCCCGCCACGACATCAACGACGCCATGAAAGCCTTGCTCGATTATCGCCTGCACAAGGCGCAATCGCTGACCGAGGAAGCGCCGGTGGTGGTGCCGAAAAAGGGCTTCCTGCAGTGGCTGCGCAGTCGCGCCTGAATGTTTTACGCGTAGGCGGCGAGTTTCTGCTCCAGGTGCAGACGCACTTGCAGCCACTCGTCGTCGATGATGCTGAAACGCACCGAGTTGCGCTTGCGCCCGTCCGGCATGATCCGTTCATGCCGGACGATGCCTTCCTGCTGCGCGCCGAGCCGCAGGATCGCGTGACGTGACTTCTGGTTGTTCTCGTCGGTGGTGAACTGCACGCGCACGCAATCAAGCACTTCGAAGGCGTGGCGCAGCATCAGGTATTTGGCTTCGGTGTTGACGAAGGATTTCTGCCAGCTCGCCGAGATCCAGCTGCTGCCGATTTCCAGCTTGCGATTGAGCGGATCAATCTTCCAGAAACGTGTTGAGCCGATCACTTCACCGGTGTCTTTCAGCACGATGACAAATGGCATCACCGTGCCGGCGTCACGGCCATCGAGCGCTCTTTTCAAGTAACTGTCGACGGTGCTGGCCGAGGGCACAACGGTGACGGTGAGGTTCCACAACTCGCCGTCGGCAGCCGCGCAGAGCAGGGCGGCGGCGTCGGAATACTCAAGCGGGCGCAGAAGGATGCGCTGACCTTGCAGCGTGGTTTGCATGGAATTCAGGTCTCGGCAGAGTGGTGGATGGCGAGCGCCTATTACGCCGCAGCGCACGGATCCGATGCAACCGCCAAGATGTTCCCGCGGTCACAATTTTCACAGCCCACGGGCAGGAGCCTCAGCCGATGAAAAACCTGCGAATCGCCACCTACAACGTCAACGGCTTACGCGCACGTTTGCCGAACCTGCTGGATTGGCTCAAGCGCGAGCAACCGGACATCGCCTGCCTGCAAGAACTCAAATCGGTCGACACGGCATTCCCCGCCGCCGAACTTGAAGCCGCCGGTTACGGCGCGATCTGGCAGGGCCAGGCCTCGTGGAACGGCGTGGCGATTCTCGCCCGTGACGCGCAGCCGCTGGAGAGCCGTCGCGGTTTGCCGGGCGATCCCGACGACAAGCACAGTCGCTATCTGGAAGCGGCGGTGCACGGCGTGCTGGTCGGTTGCCTGTACCTGCCCAACGGCAACCCGCAGCCGGGGCCGAAATTTGATTACAAACTGGCGTGGTTCGAACGGCTGATCAGCTACGCCAAAGACCTGCAAAGCAGCGATCACCCGGTGGTGCTGGCTGGTGACTACAACGTTGTGCCCACCGACATGGACATCTACAACACCCGCTCATGGCTCAAGGACGCGTTGCTGCAACCCGAGAGTCGCGAGTGTTATCAGCGCTTGCTCGATCAGGGCTGGACCGATTCGCTGCGGCATTTGTATCCCGAGGATCGGCTCTATACGTTCTGGGACTACTTCCGCCAACACTGGCAAACCAACTCCGGCCTGCGCATCGATCATCTGCTGCTCAACCGGGCGCTGAGTCCGTATCTGCACGAGGCCGGGGTAGACGCCTGGGTGCGCAATGAGCCGCATGCCAGCGACCATGCGCCGACGTGGATTCGTATCGGTTCACGCAAGAAACGCTAGCAGGCGATTGGCGAAATCAATTGTCGAACACACTGCCCGATCCCGTATACATGGCGACCATCAACGCAGTGAACTGCGGCCCCATGCATAAGGACCGAGCAATGAGCGAGCCACGCCTGACGAATCTGAAACTGTACCTGCAACGCCTGGGGTTTGCTGCGCCGCCGGCACCGACCCTGGAAACGCTGCGGCAATTGCAGTGGCGCCACACCGGCGCATTCCCGTTTGAAAATCTGGCGACGATCACCGGGGCGCCGGTACTGATCGATCTGCCGTCCATTGAAGAGAAAGTCTTGCTCGGTGGTCGCGGCGGCTACTGCTATGAACTGAACCAGCTGTTTTTTGCCTTGTTGCTTGAGCTGGGCTTCGACGCACGCGCCATCAGCGGGCGCGTAGTGATGAATCAGCCGGAAGGCAGCTGGACGGCGCGCACGCACCGCCTGACGCTGGTGACCCTCGACGACGTGCGTTACATCACTGACGTCGGTTTCGGCGGCATGGTACCCACCGCGCCGCTGCTTCTCGATACCGAGGCAGAACAAACCACCCCGCACGAACCCTATCGCATCGAAAAACAAGCGGATGGCTACATGCTGCGCGCCAACGTCGCGGGCGAATGGCGGCCGATGTACTTGTTCGATCTGCAACGCCAGGAAGACATCGATTTCACCATCGGCAACTGGTACGTCTCGGCCCATCCCGACTCTCCGTTTACCCAACGTCTGATGGCGGCGCGTACCGGTGATGGCTGGCGCAAAACCCTCAACAACGGCAGTTTCGCCCTCCATCGCATGGGGGCGAGCAGCGAGCGGCGCGAAATCACCGAGGTGGCGGCATTGATCGAATTGCTGGAACAGGAATTCGACATTCACCTGCCGGACTTGCCGCAGGCACGGCATTCCCTCGAGCGAATGATCGTACCGGTTAAAGCCTAAGGCTTCGCGTCCGGCTCCAGCACCCGGCGAATTTCCACGGCCGCTGCCGACAATCTTTTTTCAAGACTCTTCAGGTCGGCGGCGGTAATGCCTTTGCTGAATTGCAGCGGATCGTCCTGATCGTGCTTTTCAGCATCGAGCAAAGCATGGCGCAGCGTGTTGTTGATCACCGTCTGATAACCAAACCCTTCGTTCTCCGCCACCGTGCGCGCGGCGTCGATAACAGCATCGTCGAGCATGATGGTGATGCGGGTTTTGCCCTTGGTGGACGCCACAGCGCCGCGTTTGCCCTGGGAGAAGTCATATTCGTCTTTCATCGGTCAAGCCTCCAGAAAATAGACGCAACGTTCGCTCGGTGTGGCGACACGTGCAGAAATGATTCGAACGACATTCGGCTCGCGATAGCTGTAAGCAACGACCAGCAAGCGTCCCTTGGCGTCGAGACCGAGGGTGATCCAGCGTTGTTCGTCGTGGTCGTTGTCTTCAACGGTTATTGCTCGTTCGTCGTAAAAGACCGCTTCGGTCTCGGCGAGGCTGATGCCCCTGTGCTTGAGTTTGTTGGCTGCGTTCTTGCTTTTGTCGAACTGAATATCGATTAACTGCATTATGCATACTTTATATGTATAAAAAAGAGCGAGCCCGCACCGTCGGTCGCCATGAATCGTTCAGCGTAGTGGGGGCGGGCGAAGAAGCCGGAGGGGATGTGTTGCCGGATTTGTGGGCGATGGGAGCAGCGGGCTAGAAGCTTGGGTGGCTAACTATCCATTTTGTGACTGGTAAGTTGTATACAACTCTATGGACATTTGTCCCGAGTATTGAATACAGTGTGCGCATAACAAAAACCAGGGAACCCCCCACCATGAAAACGCCCCATGTTTCACACCAACGGCCCGAGGACGAAAATCTCGGGGTCGGCGCGAATATGGCTTACGGCCTGCAACATGTTCTGACCATGTACGGCGGTATCGTTGCGGTGCCACTGATCATCGGCCAGGCGGCCGGCCTGTCGCCGGCGGACATCGGTTTGCTGATTGCTGCTTCATTGTTTGCGGGGGGGCTGGCGACGCTGCTGCAAACCCTCGGTCTACCGTTTTTTGGCTGTCAGTTGCCGCTGGTACAGGGTGTGTCGTTTTCCGGTGTGGCGACCATGGTCGCAATCGTCAGCAGTGGCGGGGAGGGCGGCTTCCAGTCGGTGCTCGGCGCCGTGATTGCGGCGTCGCTGATCGGCTTGCTGATCACGCCAGTGTTCTCGCGCATCACCAAGTTCTTCCCGCCATTGGTTACGGGCATCGTGATCACCACCATCGGCCTGACGCTGATGCCGGTGGCCGCACGCTGGGCGATGGGCGGCAACAGCCACGCGCCGGACTTCGGCAGCATGCAAAACATCGGTCTGGCGGCAGTCACGCTGGTGCTGGTGTTGCTGCTGAGCAAGGTCGGCAGCTCGACCATCTCGCGTCTGTCGATCCTGTTGGCCATGGTGATCGGTACGATACTGGCGGTATTCCTCGGTATGGCGGACTTCTCCAACGTCACCACCGGGCCGATGTTCGGCTTCCCGACGCCGTTCCACTTCGGCATGCCGACGTTCCACTTTGCCGCGATTTTGTCGATGTGCATCGTGGTTATGGTGACACTGGTGGAAACCTCGGCGGACATCCTCGCGGTCGGTGAAATCATCGGCACCAAAGTCGATTCCAAACGCCTGGGCAATGGCCTGCGGGCAGACATGCTGTCGAGCATGTTTGCGCCAATCTTCGGTTCGTTCACCCAGAGTGCCTTCGCCCAGAACGTCGGCCTGGTGGCGGTGACTGGGATCAAGAGCCGTTACGTGGTGGCCACTGGCGGTGTGTTCCTGGTGATCCTCGGCCTGCTGCCGTTCATGGGCCGGGTTATTGCAGCGGTACCGACTTCGGTACTCGGCGGCGCCGGTATCGTGCTGTTCGGCACCGTGGCAGCGAGTGGCATTCGCACGCTGTCGAAGGTGGATTACCGCAACAACGTCAACCTGATCATCGTGGCTACCTCGATCGGTTTCGGCATGATCCCGATTGCTGCGCCGAACTTCTACGATCACTTCCCAAGCTGGTTCGCGACCATTTTCCATTCGGGCATCAGCTCGTCGGCGATCATGGCGATCCTGCTCAACCTGGCGTTCAACCACTTCACGACCGGTAACTCGGATCAGCAGTCGGTGTTTGCGGCGGCGGAAGAGCGGACTCTGCGATATCGCGATCTGGATGCGCTGCGCGAAGGCGATTACTTCAGCGACGGCAAACTGCATGACTGCGACGGCAATGAAGTGCCAGTGATCGAGCCGGATGACCATGATCATGGGCATGGCGCGCCAAAAGTGCAGGTGAAAAGCAGCGAGCATGTCTGACGGCTGCAACTGAACAGGAAAGGGCCGATCTGTAGCGCAGATCGGCCCTTTTCGTTGGTAGATCAAAAGATCGCAGCCTGCGGCAGCTCCTACATGAGAACACCAATCCCTGTAGGAGCTGCCGCAGGCTGCGATCTTTTGATGTTTTCAAGCGCCCACAAAAAAGCCCCTGAATCTTGCGATTCAGGGGCTTTGCTATTTGGCTCCACAACCTGGACTCGAACCAGGGACCCAATGATTAACAGTCATTTGCTCTACCAACTGAGCTATTGCGGAATTGGTGCGTATGTTACTGATTCGAAAAGAGAAGTCAAGCGTGAGATGTAAAAAACTGCGATTCATCAGGATGGACGGTGGTTTGTCAGCGATTGGCGGTTACCAGAATCGCAACAGAGGTCTACCATGGCCGCCCGGAAGTGGTCACACGCGCTACCGGCCATCCGCCGAAAAAGGTATGCGCCATGAACTACACAGCCCGCAAAAAACAGGTGCTCGCATGAGCATCACGCAAATCAGCCTGCCCAAAGGCGTCGGCCCGCACGCCGAAAAACTCTTCGACGCAATTACCCAAGCGAGCACCGCTGAAGAACTGAACCGCGCCGGCGGCAAGGCAGAAGGTTTCGTCCTCGGTCTGGAAAGCGCCAAAGCGATCAAGAGCCAGATCGCCGAATCGATGTATGTCGCCTATGACGATGCCGCCACCCAGCGCGCCAGCGAACTGGCCTAACTGCCGAAGGTGATGGTGCCGAGCAGCAGTTTGGCGTAAGCCGCCGTCACCGCCAGTTGTACCAGCCACAATGCCAGGCCACCGAGAAACACCCCGGCCGCGACTTGCAGTACCAGGCTTTTTTCGCGCTTGGCCGGGGTGCGAGGGATGAAATCATCCAGATCGTCACGGTCGGCGCGCAGGTTGTCGTTTTTCATTTAGGTTTCTCGCAAATTTCGCAGGTTGACTCAAAACCTGTAGGAGCAGAGCTTGCTCGCGAAGGCGTCTGGTCAGTCGCCATCATCATTGGCTGAACCACCGCTATCGCGAGCAAGCTTTGCTCCTACAATTTGGATTTGTGTGCAGTTTAGAGGGAATGTTGCATTCCTTCGGACAAATAAAAAACGGGAAGCCCCAAGGCTTCCCGTTTTTCGTCACGCGGCGTTATCAGATGACCTGAACGATCGCGTCCGTCACAGCCTTGATGTTGCTCTGGTTCAGCGCTGCCACGCAGATGCGGCCGGTATCCAGTGCGTAGATGCCGAACTCGTTACGCAGGCGATGCACTTGTTCAGTGGTCAGGCCCGAGTAGGAGAACATGCCGCGCTGACGACCGACGAAGCTGAAATCGCGGCCCGGTGCTTTCTCAGCCAGCAGATCAACCATCTGGGTACGCATGCCGCGAATGCGCAGACGCATTTCGGCCAGCTCGGCTTCCCACTGCGCACGCAGTTCCGGGCTGTTCAACACCGCAGCAACGATGCTTGCACCGTGAGTCGGCGGGTTGGAGTAGTTGGTGCGGATCACGCGTTTGACTTGCGACAGCACGCGCGCGCTTTCTTCTTTCGATTCGCTGATGATCGACAGGGCGCCAACGCGCTCGCCGTACAGCGAGAACGACTTGGAGAACGAGCTCGAGACGAAGAAAGTCAGGCCGGATTCAGCGAACAGGCGCACAGCAGCGGCGTCTTCGTCGATACCGTCGCCGAACCCCTGGTAAGCCATGTCGAGGAAAGGCACGTGACCTTTGGCCTTGACCACTTCCAGCACGTTGTTCCAGTCCGCCGGGGTCAGGTCGACGCCGGTCGGGTTGTGGCAGCAAGCGTGGAGGATGATGATCGAGCCGTTCGGCAGAGCGTTGAGGTCTTCGAGCATGCCGGCACGGTTAACGTCGTGGGTGGCAGCGTCGTAGTAACGGTAGTTCTGCACCGGGAAACCAGCGGTTTCGAACAGCGCGCGGTGGTTTTCCCAGCTCGGGTCGCTGATCGCCACAACGGCGTTCGGCAGCAATTGCTTGAGGAAGTCGGCACCGATTTTCAGGGCGCCAGTACCGCCGACGGCCTGAGTGGTGATGACGCGACCGGCGCTGATCAGCGGCGAGTCATTGCCGAACAGCAGCTTTTGCACGGCCTGGTCGTAGGCAGCGATGCCATCGATCGGCAGGTAACCGCGCGAAGCGTGTTGAGCAGCGCGAACGGTTTCGGCTTCGATCACGGCGCGCAGAAGTGGAATTCGCCCCTCTTCGTTGCAGTACACGCCAACGCCCAGGTTGACCTTGGTGGTCCGGGTATCGGCGTTGAATGCTTCGTTGAGGCCCAGGATTGGATCGCGGGGTGCCATTTCGACAGCGGAGAACAGGCTCATTATTACGGCGGCTCTGAATGGAGTGTGGAGGGACGTGTCGCGCTCCAGCCGAATGCACTAGAGCGGTGCACAAACGGGGAGCTAGTATAGAGGCCATTACTGAGCGATGGCGACAGGCGAATCGGCTTTTACAGCAAGTTTTTCCGATTATTTCTTGACCGTTAGTCGATTGGCCATGTCAGAGTCTTTACCGGATGTAGGACGTTTGCCTTGAAAGGTGAGGCAATCGCCACCACATTGAGCACAATCCAGGTTTTTTCTTGCGCGACACCGGTCGTTTGCGGTCGTCCCCGTGGTGCTCCGCTTTGCTCGGAATGCCGCGATCCCAGAGGTGTATATGTCCGAATTCCAGCTCGTCACTCGCTTCGAGCCCGCCGGCGACCAGCCGGAAGCCATTCGCCAATTGGTCGAGGGCATCGAAGCCGGCCTGGCGCACCAGACGCTGCTCGGTGTGACCGGCTCGGGCAAGACCTTCAGCATCGCCAATGTCATCTCGCAGATTCAGCGTCCGACGCTGGTGCTGGCGCCGAACAAAACCCTGGCTGCGCAGTTGTATGGCGAGTTCAAGGCGTTCTTCCCGAACAACGCTGTCGAATACTTCGTTTCCTACTACGACTACTACCAGCCTGAAGCCTATGTGCCGTCGTCCGACACCTTCATCGAGAAGGACGCGTCGATCAACGACCACATCGAGCAAATGCGCCTGTCCGCGACCAAAGCCTTGCTGGAACGAAAAGACGCGATCATCGTCACCACGGTGTCGTGCATTTACGGTCTCGGTAGCCCGGAAACTTATCTGAAGATGGTCTTGCACGTCGATCGCGGCGACAAACTCGATCAGCGTGCGCTGCTGCGCCGTCTGGCCGACTTGCAATACACCCGCAACGATATGGATTTTGCCCGTGCGACCTTCCGTGTTCGCGGCGACGTGATCGACATTTATCCGGCGGAATCCGATCTGGAAGCGATTCGCATCGAGCTGTTCGATGACGAAGTCGAAAGCATTTCCGCGTTCGACCCGCTGACCGGCGAAGTCATCCGCAAGATGCCACGCTTCACCTTCTACCCGAAGAGCCACTATGTGACGCCACGGGAAACCCTGCTCGACGCCATCGAACACATCAAGGTCGAATTGCAGGAACGCCTCGAATACCTGCGCAGCAACAACAAACTGGTCGAGGCTCAGCGCTTGGAACAGCGCACCCGTTTTGACTTGGAAATGATCCTCGAACTGGGTTACTGCAACGGCATCGAAAACTACTCGCGTTACTTGTCCGGGCGTCCGGCCGGTGCCGCGCCGCCCACCCTTTACGATTACTTGCCGGCGGATGCCTTGCTGGTGATCGACGAATCCCACGTCAGCGTGCCGCAGGTCGGCGCGATGTATAAGGGCGACCGTTCGCGTAAGGAAACCCTCGTTGAATACGGTTTCCGTCTGCCCTCTGCGCTGGACAACCGGCCGATGCGTTTTGACGAGTGGGAAGGGGTTAGCCCGCAGACCATTTTCGTCTCGGCGACGCCGGGCAACTACGAAGCCGAGCACGCTGGGCGCGTGGTCGAGCAACTGGTGCGCCCGACCGGGCTGGTCGATCCGCAGATTGAAGTGCGTCCGGCGCTGACGCAGGTCGACGATCTGCTGTCGGAAATCTCCAAGCGCGTGGCGATAGAAGAGCGCGTGCTGGTCACCACGCTGACCAAGCGCATGGCCGAAGACCTTACCGATTACCTCGCCGATCACGGTGTGCGCGTGCGTTATCTGCACTCGGATATCGACACCGTTGAGCGCGTCGAAATCATTCGCGACCTGCGCCTCGGCACGTTCGATGTGCTGGTCGGCATCAACCTTCTGCGAGAAGGTCTGGACATGCCAGAAGTGTCGCTGGTGGCGATTCTTGATGCGGACAAGGAAGGTTTCCTGCGCTCTGAACGCTCATTGATCCAGACCATTGGCCGCGCGGCGCGTAACCTCAATGGCCGGGCGATTCTCTACGCCGACCGCATGACCGGTTCGATGGAGCGGGCGATTGGTGAAACCGAGCGTCGTCGCGACAAGCAGATAGCGTTCAACCTGGAAAATGGCATCACCCCGAAAGGCGTATTCAAGGACGTCGCCGACATCATGGAAGGCGCCACCGTGCCGGGCTCGCGCAGCAAGAAGCGCAAAGGCATGGCCAAGGCTGCCGAAGAAAACGCCAAGTACGAAGCCGAATTGCGTTCGCCGAGCGAGATCACCAAGCGTATTCGTGCGCTGGAAGAGAAGATGTATCAGCTGGCACGGGATCTGGAGTTTGAAGCGGCGGCGCAGATGCGTGATGAGATTGCCAAACTGCGTGAACGCCTTTTGGCTGTTTGATTTGTGCTGTCTGGTCGGGCCTCATCGCTGGCAAGCCAGCTCCCACAAGGATTGATGGCGTACACGAAATTTGTGAACACCAAAGAAACCTGTGGGAGCTGGCTTGCCAGCGATGGGGCCAGACCAGGCACAGCAAATATCAGTGGGATTCCCCAGCCTTCAATCCTTGTGGCAATTTCTTGGTCAATAAGATCGCCAGCATGCTGACCCCCAGCGCAATCCCGACAAAGTGAAACGCATCGTTGTAGGCCATGATCGCCGCCTGCTGATGGACGATCTCACTCAGCTTGCCCAGCGCCGCCGTGTCACTGCCAAACCGGTCCGTCATCGATGCCAGGCGCTCGGCCACCTGCGGATTGGTCGGCACCACCGCCTCGCGTAAATAATCGAAGTAAGTCTTGGTGCGCGCGTCCAGCAGCGTCGCCAGCAGAGCAATGCCGATCGCACCGCCAAGGTTACGCAGAATGTTGAACAGACTCGACGCCGACCCCGCGTCCTGCGGCAGGATGTAAGCCGTGGCAATCAGGGAAATGGTCACCATGATCAACGGCTGCCCCAGCGCGCGAATGATCTGAATCTGATTGAACTGCGGCCCGGCGAAATCCGGGTTGAGCACCCCCGACGAAAAACTTGCCAGACCAAACAAGCCAAACCCGAGCGTGCACAGCCATTTTGGCGAAATGAACTTCATCAGTTTCGGCACCAGCGGAATCAAAAACAGTTGCGGCACGCCCATCCACATGATCACTTCGCCGATCTGCAGGGCGTTGTAGTTCTGGATCTGCGCCAGGTACAGCGGCAACAAATAGATCGAGCCGTACAACCCGACACCCATGCACAAACTGGAGATACTCGATAAACCAAAATTGCGATTGCGCAGAATGCCAAGGTTGATCAGCGGATTGGGTTTGGAAATCTGCACGATCACAAACGTGATCAGACTCACCAGCGCAATACTGCCCAGCGTCACGATCAGGCTCGATTCCAGCCAGTCTTTGCGATGGCCTTCCTCAAGGAAAACCTGCAAGCAACCGAGGCCGATACCCAGCGTGAGGATGCCGGTGTAGTCGGTGCTTTTCAGCAATTCCCAGTGCGCCTCTTTCTTCTCCAGCCCGTACATCAACCCGGCGATCATGATCAGCCCCGGAGGAATGTTGATGTAGAAGATGTATTCCCAACCCCAGTTTTCCGTAAGCCAGCCGCCCAGCGTCGGGCCGATGGAGGGGGCAAACGTCGCGGTCATGGCGAACATCGCCATGCCTTTGGCGCGGTGATGTTCGGGGAGTTTGATCAGGGTGAGGGTGAACGCCAGCGGGATCAGCGCGCCGCCGGTGAAGCCTTGCATGGCTCGAAAGACGATCATGCTCTCCAGGCTCCAGGCCATCGAGCACAGCAGCGAAGACACCAGAAAACCCAGCGACACCCAAACCGCTAATCGCCGCGCCGAAAGCAACTGCACCAGCCACGCGGTCAGCGGGATCATGATGATTTCCGCGACCAGATACGAAGTGGAAATCCACGAGCCTTCTTCCAGCGTCGCCGACAACGCGCCTTGAATGTCCTTCAGCGAAGAGTTGGTGATCTGGATGTCGAGCACGGCCATAAAGGCACCGAGCATTACGCTCATCACCGCGATCCAATCGCGCCGGGTCGGTTCGCCGACCGGGCGGATCAGCGAATCACCGGCCATCTTCAGGGGCGTCTTTGATGTTCACAGTCGCGGTGACTGACATGCCCGGACGGATTTTGCCGTGCAGCGGGTTATCGGCTTTGAAGGTCAGTTTCACCGGAATCCGTTGCACGACTTTGGTGAAGTTGCCGGTGGCGTTGTCCGGTGGCAGCAGGCTGAACTGCGCGCCGGATGCGGCGAACAGGCTCTCGACCCGCGCTTCGATCGGCGTGTCGCCATACGCATCGAAGGTCAGCTCGGCTTTTTGTCCCGGCTGCATATGGCCGATCTGGGTTTCCTTGAAGTTGGCCTGCACCCAGATGTCCTCGTCCGGAACGATCGACAACAGATAGGCGCCGGCCTGCACCACTTGACCGTTGCGCGCGGCACGCTGGCCAACGAGGCCGCTGATCGGTGCGTGGATTTCGCTACGGGTCAGGTTGAGTTCGGCTTGCGCAATATCGGCGTGGGCGTTGGCGATCTGTGCGTCGAGGCGTTTGATTTCAGCGTTCAGGGCGTTGACCTGCTGACGCTGACCTTGCGCGTCAGCCTGTGCTTTAGCCACTTGCGAACGAGCAATGTGGGCGTCGGCGGAGAGGGTGGTCACGCGTTCTTCGGACACGTAGCCGGGTTTGCGCAGGGTTTCGGCGCGCGACAAATCCATCTGCGAGCGGCCAAGCGTGGCCTGGGTGGTTGCCACTTGCGCATCGCTGGCGGCGATCAGGCTCGATTGCTGGGTCAGTTTGCTTTGCGCTTGCAGACGTTCGGCTTCGCGGGTGGCGAGGGCGGCATTCGCGCGGTCGACCGCCAGGCGGAAATCATTCGGTTCGAGGCGTACCAGCAATTGGCCTTTTTCCACGTGCTGATTGTCCTGCACCAGCACTTCGTCGATGCGCGCGCCCAATTGGCTCGACACACGGGTGATCTCACCCTGGACATAGGCGTTGTCGGTGCTTTCATAAAAGCGTCCCTTGAAAAACCAGTGGGCGAAGAAACCCCCGGCAATCAGCAGGACGAGCAGCAGGAAAATCAACAGGCGACGCTTGAGTTGGGCAGGCATGGGCAAACTGTAGTCGAGGAATTGTAAGGAAAGTTATCAGCGGCTGAATCTCGCACACCGCCGATAAACGGTAAATGCCCCCGCTTGATAATCGGCCATTCGCCACGGCTTACGGGCATTACAGACGCAAACTTGGCTTAAATGCCCTGCCTGCTGGAGCGGGGCGGGTGTCGCCTGTTACCATTCGCCGCTTGATTGTTTTGCTTTTCATTCTTTTCGAGACATGCCATGACCACCGTCCGCACTCGCATCGCGCCATCGCCTACCGGGGATCCCCACGTAGGTACCGCTTACATCGCATTGTTCAACTACTGCTTTGCCAAGCAGCATGGTGGTGAGTTCATCCTGCGGATCGAAGACACCGACCAGTTGCGTTCGACCCGCGAGTCCGAACAGCAGATCTTCGACGCCCTGCGCTGGTTGGGCATCGACTGGAGCGAAGGCCCGGACGTTGGCGGCCCGCACGGCCCGTATCGCCAGAGCGAGCGCGGCGACATTTACCAGAAGTACTGCCAGCAACTGGTTGAAATGGGCCACGCGTTCCCATGCTTCTGCACCGCTGAAGAGCTGGATCAGATGCGCGCCGAGCAAATGGCCCGCGGCGAAACGCCACGCTACGACGGTCGCGCGCTGCTGCTGTCGAAAGAAGAAGTCGCCGCCCGTCTGGCGGCTGGCGAGCCGCACGTGATCCGCATGAAAGTGCCGAGCGAAGGCGTTTGCGTGGTGCCGGACATGCTCCGTGGCGACGTCGAGATCCCGTGGGATCGCATGGACATGCAAGTGCTGATGAAGACCGACGGCCTGCCGACGTACTTCCTCGCCAACGTCGTTGACGATCACCTGATGGGCATTACCCATGTATTGCGCGGCGAAGAATGGCTGCCATCGGCGCCGAAACTGATTCTGCTCTACGAATACTTCGGCTGGGAGCAACCAGAGCTGTGCTACATGCCGCTGCTGCGTAACCCGGACAAGAGCAAGCTGTCCAAGCGCAAGAACCCGACCTCGGTAACCTTCTACGAGCGCATGGGCTTCATGCCCGAAGCGATGCTCAACTACCTCGGCCGCATGGGCTGGTCGATGCCGGACGAGCGCGAGAAGTTCTCGCTGCAGGAAATGGTCGACAACTTCGACCTCAAGCGCGTCTCGCTGGGCGGGCCGATCTTCGACATCGAGAAGCTGTCGTGGCTCAACGGCCAGTGGCTGCGTGATCTGCCGGTGGAAGAGTTCGCCAGCCGCTTGCAGACCTGGGCGCTGAACCCGGAATACATGATGAAGATCGCGCCGCTGGTGCAGGGCCGCGTTGAAACCTTCAGCCAGGTTGCACCGTTGGGCGGGTTCTTCTTCGCCGGTGGTGTCAACCCGGATGCCAAGTTGTTCGAATCGAAGAAGCTCTCGGGCGATCAGGTTCGTCAGTTGATGCAGTTGATCCTGTGGAAGCTGGAAAGCCTGCGTCAGTGGGAGAAGGACAACATCACCGCGACGATTCAGGCAGTGGTTGAATCGCTGGAGCTGAAACTGCGTGACGCGATGCCGCTGATGTTTGCGGCGATCACCGGTCAGGCGAGTTCGGTGTCGGTGCTCGATGCGATGGAAATCCTCGGCCCGGACCTGACCCGTTTCCGTCTGCGCCAGGCGATCGACCTGCTGGGCGGCGTGTCGAAGAAAGAAAACAAAGAGTGGGAAAAGCTCCTGGCCGCCATCGCCTGATAGCTTAACCCCCCTGTAGGAGCTGCCGAAGGCTGCGATCTTTTGATTTTGGCTTTTAAAAACCAGATCAAAAGATCGCAGCCTGCGGCAGCTCCTACAGGGGCATGCTTTATCCCAAGTCCCGGATTTTCGGGAGGAGGGCGGTAAGTGATTGTTATGCCGACGAAAAACTTTGAAAAATTTCAAAAATAAGTTTGACAGGCTTTCGATACGCCCTTAAGATTCGCCCCGTCCTCAGCGATGACATCAACGATGAGGGGCTATAGCTCAGCTGGGAGAGCGCCTGCATGGCATGCAGGAGGTCAACGGTTCGATCCCGTTTAGCTCCACCAATTTTACACTTCAAGGCCTGGCCACGCCGGCCTTGAAGCGATCAACACTCAGCGTTGATCAGTTGTATAGAAGGGTTTGCGTCCCCTTCGTCTAGTGGCCTAGGACACCGCCCTTTCACGGCGGTAACAGGGGTTCGAGTCCCCTAGGGGACGCCAGTTTTACAGAAGTGATGTTGCAAGATGTCACTCCGCCGCGAGGCGAAAAATCCGGGGCTTTAGCTCAGCTGGGAGAGCGCCTGCATGGCATGCAGGAGGTCAGCGGTTCGATCCCGCTAAGCTCCACCAATTTTACAGTTCAAGGTCTGGCCACACCGGCCTTGAATCGATCAGCACTCAGCACTGATCAGTTGTATAGAAGGTTTGTGTCCCCTTCGTCTAGTGGCCTAGGACACCGCCCTTTCACGGCGGTAACAGGGGTTCGAGTCCCCTAGGGGACGCCACGATTACCCGCTCTGCGGGATTTTATAAGGGTCATTCAATTATTGAATGGCCCTTTTGTTTGTCTGGCGTTTGGCCAATTCTCCTTTTCCTAAACTGTGCTTCAGACCAGCGGTCATATTCTTGACTTGCAGATTATTATTATGCGAATAATATTCTAGTCGTAATATTCGGAGGCAACGATGAACGATAAAAAAGCTCAAACCCGCGAACGCATCCTCAAGGCCGCCAGCTCCGCGCTGATCCAGCGTGGCCCGGCCGACCCAAGCGTGGGCGAAGTGATGGGCGCAGCCGGCCTCACGGTCGGTGGCTTCTATGCGCACTTCGAAAGCAAGGACGCGATGATGCTCGAAGCGTTCAAGCAATTGCTCGGTCGCCGCCGCGACCTGATTGCCGACATGGACAGCGAACTGACCGGCGAAGAACGTCGCGCGCTGGTCGCAGCGTTCTATCTGTCGCGCAAGCACCGTGATTCCAGTGAGGCAGCGTGCCCGATTCCTGCCTCGATCGGCGAGTTGGGGCGTTTGCCGGATTCGTTCCGCCTCGCGCTGAACGAACACTTGGAATTGATGGTTGCGCAGTTGGCGTCCAGCCCTGAGGACACCGACAAAGCCTTGGCCGACATGGCCCTGATGGTGGGTGGTCTGGCGCTCGCACGAGCACTGGGCCCGGGTGATTTATCCGATCGATTGCTGCGCGCGGCCAAGTCGGCGGTGCGTTGACCTGAAGGCAGCAGGCCTGAGGAGAGAGCGATGAACACGTTGAAGTGGGTTCGTGGCGTTAATGGCACCTTGGGCTGGATTGCACCACAACGAGTGGCGAGCAAAATGCGCTTGGCGTTCATGACGCCGCGCGCGCTGCCACTGCGCGATTGGGAGCTGCCGATGCTGGCCAGTGCCGAGCGCATCACGCTGCGCTTCGGGCTTTCGGCATTGCGCTGGGGACAAGGCCCTGCCGTGCTGCTGATGCACGGTTGGGAAGGGCGCCCCACCCAGTTCGCCGCGCTGATCACTGCGCTCGTCGATGCCGGTTATACCGTTGTTGCACTCGACGGCCCGGCCCACGGTCGCTCACCGGGACGTGAAGCCAACGTCGTCCTTTTTGCGCGCGCCATGCTTGAAGCCGCCGCCGAACTGCCGCCGCTGCAAGCCGTCATCGGCCACTCGATGGGCGGCGCCAGCGCCATGCTCGCCGTGCAATTGGGCCTTCGTACCGAAACCCTCGTCAGCATCGCTGCGCCGGCGCGAATTCTCGGTGTACTGCGCGGCTTCGCCCGCTACGTCGGTATGCCGCCCAGAGCGCGCTCCGCGTTTATCCGCCAGGTCGAGCAAGACGTCGGCATGCGCGCCGCCACGCTGGATGTCGCCCACTATCAATTGGATATGCCGGGCCTGATCGTGCATGCCGAGGACGACAATTTTGTCTCGGTCAAAGAGTCGCAACTGATCCACGAATCCTGGTTCGACAGTCGTTTGCTGCGTCTGGAAGGCGGCGGTCATCAGCGTGTGCTGGCCGACCCGCGCGTGATTGATGGCGTGTTATCACTGCTGGCCGGTCGCAGCCTTCAGGCGCGCCAATCGGCGTGAGCTCCGTTACACTGCCCCGGTTGAATAACTGACCGGGAGTGGGGCATGGGCTGGGATCGGGCAACGCCGTTTACCATTGATCTGCAAGTAGGCGCCGAGGACATCGACGGGCTGGGCCACGCCAATAACGCGGTGTACGTGACCTGGCTCGAACGCTGCGCCTGGCGCCATTCGCAGCGTCTGGGGCTGGATCTGGTCGAGTACCGGCGTCTGGATCGGGCGATGGCCGTGGTCCGTCACGAAATCGATTATCTGGCGGCCGCCTATGAGGGCGACGAACTGCAATTGGCGACCTGGATCGTCGATTGGGATCAGCGCCTGAAAATGACCCGGCATTTCCAGCTCAAGCGCCCGAGCGACAACACCACGCTGCTGCGCGCGCAAACCACCTTCGTCTGCATCGAGCTGTCCACCGGCAAGCCCAAGCGCATGCCTGCCGAATTCATCGAAGGCTACGGCCCGGCGATCCAGCTCACCGCCTGACCCGCCCTTTGCCTGGAACTCTGCTCTAACTCATGTAGGAGCTGCCGCAGGCTGCGATCTTTTGATGTTGTTTTTTTTAAGATCAAGATCAACAGATCGCAGCCTGCGGCAGCTCCTACAGGGTTTCCGCTTTATGGCGGTAATCCAGTAAACTGCGGCACGTTTTTCTCTAAGTAGTGTTTTCCCCATGCAAATTGCTCTGGCGCCCATGGAGGGGTTGGTCGACGACATCCTCCGCGACGTGCTGACCCGCGTTGGCGGCATCGATTGGTGCGTGACCGAATTCATTCGGGTCAACGATCAGTTGCTCACCCCGGCTTACTTCCACAAGTTCGGCCCCGAGCTGCTCAACGGTGCCCGCACGGCGTCCGGCGTGCCACTGCGTGTGCAATTGCTCGGTTCCGACCCGGTGTGCCTGGCGGAAAACGCTGCACTGGCCTGCGAACTCGGTTCCGAAGTGATCGACCTCAACTTCGGCTGCCCGGCCAAGACCGTGAACAAATCCCGTGGCGGCGCGGTACTGCTGAAAGAGCCGGAGCTGCTCAACCAGATCGTTGAGCACGTGCGCCGCGCGGTGCCTGCGCACATTCCGGTGACTGCGAAAATGCGCCTGGGCTTCGACAGCCCGGACGGCTCGCTGGTCTGCGCCACGGCGTTGGCCGAAGGCGGCGCCGAACACATCGTGGTGCACGCGCGAACCAAAATGGACGGCTACAAACCGCCGGCGCACTGGGAATGGATCCCGCGCGTGCAGGACGTGGTCAAGGTGCCGGTGTTCGCCAACGGCGATATCTGGAGCGTTGAAGACTGGCGTCGTTGCCGCGAAATCAGTGGCGTGGAAGACATCATGCTCGGCCGTGGTCTGGTGTCGCGCCCGGATCTGGCCAGGCAGATCGCCGCCGCGCGTGCCGGCGAAGAAGTGGTCGAGATGACCTGGGTCGAGTTGATGCCGCTGATCCAGGATTTCTGGCTGCAAGCCAAGGCGCAGATGACCGCGCGTCAATCGCCGGGCCGTTTGAAGCAATGGCTGGCGATGCTGACCCGCAATTACCCGCAAGCCACCGAACTGTTCACTGTGCTGCGTCGCGAGACCGAGCCTGATCATGTCTCGCGCTTGCTCGGTTTGCCCGTCGCCGAAGCCGCCTGATTCCGCTCGAAAAAATGCCCCGATACGTCGGGGCTTTTTTATGGGCGCTGCACACCGGCTTTGCCGCACGGCAGCGCTTTCTCTACAATCCGCCGCAGTTTTGCCGACCTCCCATTTCTCACTCGGTCGGCGTGGAGCATTTTTCATGGACGAGATTCAGCAGCGCTGGCTGTGGGCCCTGTCGGCGCCGATGGCGGCGCTCAATCCTGGCGCCGGGTATGACGACCCTGCTTTCTGCGACGACGCGTACATCAATCTGGAGCACAGCTGGGGCATTGATACCCGCCAGGAGCTGTTCGGCATGCTCAGGGGGATGACCGACGACGGCCACGCCAAACACCTCAGTGACGGTTATCTGGCCTGGCAGCATTGCCTGCCGAGTGAATGGCCGGCGCTGCTCGAGCGTCTCGCCCCGCGTGAACGCATCCTGCATGAGTTTGCCAGCCGCACCTTCGATAGCTGCGGGGCCGGTGGGATTCTGTCGTGGGACTACGGGCGCATGGGCTTCCTCTTGCGCTGCGGTGTGCGCAACAAGTGGATCGATCTGGTCGAGAGTCAATGGCTGCATTCGCGCCTGGCCGTCAGGGCGCAATTTCACTACGACAGCTGGATGGCGTACTACCACGGCTTCCTTATCGGCCGGGCGTTCTGGTGCTGCCAGAACAAAAGTGATGATGCGCTGGCGTTCGAGCTGGATCGACAAGGGCAGACTGCGCATAACCTGCTGATCACCCGGGGTCTTGAGCAGAACATCCCGCAGTTTCTGCCTGACTTGCCTTGGCATATGGACATCGACCCGCCGCCGCGTCCGGCATCGCTCAAGGAGTTCGACTGGTCATGAGTTGCTGGATCCAACTGGGCATCGAGCCCACTGCCGACGAAACCCTGATCCGTGATGCCTACCGCGCACGCTTGCCGGCGCATCACCCGGAGACCGACCCCGAAGGCTTTCAGGCGTTACGCATGGCGTACGAAAAAGCCCTGCGTCTGGCTCGTGAAGGCGATGTGGAAGAGGACTACGGGGAAGAGGGCGACGAGGAGGATTACGCCGAGTTCGAGGCGCCAGACGCGCCGGTCGCCGAGACTCCCCAAGCCTTCGTGGAGTTCTGTGAACTGCTCGACGATCCTGCACGGCGCTTCAATATTGCCGCCTGGCAGGCGTTTATCCGCACGCTGGATCAATTGCCCCTCGATGACCTCGACGATCTCAGTTGGGGTTTCTACCACCGCATGACCGATGCCGGTTTGCTGTCGCATCAATGCGCGAACCTGCTGGCCGAGCGCATGGCCTGGGATCAACAGTTGCTCGATCTTGGCTACGATCAGGCGGAGCGGGTCGATGCGTTTCTGCGGCGGATAAAAACCCAGGACCCGTTCGATGTGGCGTTGATGAGCCATTGGCCGGAGCCCGCGCAGGTTGAAGCGTTGTGGTACGCCCGCAGCCTGGAAGTCACCTTCACCCAGCGTCCGCTAAACGAATTCCGCCATTTCGCCCTTCGACACACCTGCTTGCCGTTGCCGAACGATGAGGCATACATCAAACGTCTGCTCGCGCAGTTCACTCAGGCGGGCATCGGCGGGGAAGGGCTGCTGCAGTCCTGCATCGAACAACAGCGTCAGCACCCTGACGACCTCGACTGGCTGTACATGCTGGCCAGCCAGTACAGTTTGCAGGGGCTGGATGATCAGGCGTGGCCGTGCTGGATCCGCTCGTGGCAGGAACACCGTCATCCGAAAGCCGAAGGCCATTTGTTGGCGCTATGTGCCGAGCGCTCGCCGGACCTGCTGCCGTTGCTGATTCAAGCCTTCGATTGTGCCCGGCCTTTCAGTGCCTGGCCGCTTGATCTGGACGACGCCAGTCAGGCGTATGGCAGCCCGACTCAGCAACCACAGACCTTGTTGCGCTGGCTGGACGTCGGTCCTCTGCAACTTCAGGGGCTGGCCGGGACTTTTGTCGATTGGCGCCTGCACGACGACGAGTTGCCGCTGGTGGCGCTGTTGCTCGGCGAGCATGCCGACCAGCGCCTGCAACGACTTTACCGGCATGCCTGGGCGTTGCATCGCGGTGACGTGCTGTTGTTGCAGCAGATGCTCGACGAGGCGTTGCCGCCGGACGCGCTTGAAGCGCTGGTGCTGAGCGGTTTCCAGTATCAGGCTGAGCAACATCTGCGCTGGCTGAAAATTTCGCCGATCGCGCGGGCGATGACCGCCTACACCGATGAAAACGCAGAATCGCCACAACTGCCTGTGGCGCAGACCAGCGATCAGTCGCACAGCCTGTGCCGCGGCTGGTTGCGCCGGTTGCGTCCCTACAGTCACGCCGCGCTCGCGCGCATTGAACAAGACTTCAAGCTCAACGGCTCATACGCCGGCACTGATCTGTCGGAACTGACGCAGTTGCTGCAACTGGCTCAACTCGATGTGCTGTTGCCCGCACCGGAGGCGGGCGAAGGGCTGTGGCCATGGCACGCGCAAACGCTGTTTTTGCTGATGTTGCTGGGGCAGACGGAGCGTTGGTTGCCATTGATCGACGCGCGGATGCTGGAGTCGCTGGCATTCAACCCGGCCCATCCGCTGAGCCGCTTGCAGCCGTTGTTGCAGCGATTGCTGCGTGAACAGGGTCATTGCAGCGGCTTGCTCGGCCTGCTGCAAACCGAAGAGCCAGTGCAGGCGCTGCTGGCCCAGCAGATGTGCGGGGTTCAGGAGGCGCTGGACAGCCTGCGCTTGCTCAGCAACGACCGGTTGTTCCTGTGCATGCGCCGTGATCTGCGTGCTTTTGACGACGACCTGCTCGGGCGGATGCTGCTGACGGGCGTGCTGTATCACACGTCATTGTTTGATGCCAAACAGCGGCGCTTTTTGCTCGACAGGATTACCGAAGTCGTCAACCCACAGGAGTGGTTCGACGGTTTCCGGCACAGCTTGATCAAGGGCGAACCGCTACGACCGCCACGTCAGGCGCTCGAAGATGAGGGCATCAACGACTGCGACGATTTTTACCTGGCGCTTGATGTGCTCAAGGATCTGGTCAGGTACGGCGACGCGGGCGTGCCACGGCAGAAACACCTGATACCCCTGCAGCGGGCCAAGGACAATCAGCAGAACGGCCTCGGTGTGCGGTTTGCTTGCAGTGCGCTGCTGTCGTGGTCGGAGCGATTGATGATGGCCAAGGCCGAGGCGCGGCCGATATCGGCCATGGCGTTCTGGCGCCTGGGCTCGCGGCTGAGTCGCGAGGCCTTTGTCGGGCAAGTGCTTGGCCTGGTGCTGCTGACCCCGCTGGTCGCCGTGCTCAGTGGATCGACGCCGCCCGCCCTGGTGGTGCTGGTGCTCGGGGTGTTGATTCTGCTCGGCGCCATGCTGCGGCGCCTGCATGACATGGGCCGGGGTGTCGCGACCTTTCTGGTGTTGGCCGGGTTGACGCCAGCCTTGCCGTTTCTGCCGCTGGTGCTGTTCGGCTTTCCCGGGGAAAAACTGCCCAACCGCTACGGCATGCCCCCGGAAAGCTTTCGTGAAGACCCGTTGGCCGCCGGCTTGCAGGCGGCGCTGCGGCGACTCATCGGCTAGAAGCGCAGTTCATCCAGGGCGCTGTTGAGTTGTGAACGCTGGTTGGCAATCTCCGCCGGTTGTTGGTCGCCGAGCACGGCCGTGAAGCTGTGCAGCCATTCGGCAATGCGCTCGCGCTCGGTGCCCAGGCTCTGCATCCAGGCGCGCTCCAGGCGTGCCAGCAGCGTGCGGTTGGGCAAGGCATCACGCGGGTGGACCTTGAGCGCGGCGAGCCGGTCGTGGCTGTTCTGCCGAGCCTCGTCATCCAGCCCGGTCGGGCTGCGGTCGATGCTGTGGCTGTGGCGCTTGCCGGTCTCCAGCAACGTGACGTCGACCTCAAGCAGGCCATTGATGTCGTAACTGAAGCGAACATCGAGCGCCTGACGGTGTTCGGTGGGCGTTAGCGTGACATCGAAACCGTCGATGAAAATGTTGTCGCGCACCCATGGGCGCTCACCCTGATACACCGAGATACGGATCTGTTCCTGCTTGGGATAGGTGGTGCAATAGCGCTCCACCCGTGACGTCGGGATGATCGTGTTGCGCTCGATTATGGGCGAAAACGCGCCTTCGACGCCTCTGCCGCGCATCGTCTCGATACCCAGCGTATAAGGGCAAACATCGGTGAGGATCAACTCTTCTACCGCTCCGTCGCGGGCCTTGCAGGCCGCTTGCGTCGCGGCGCCAAGGGCGACAATCGTGTCCGGGTCGAGGTGACGATACGGCAGGCGCCCGAACAGCGTGGCGACCATTTGCTGCACCGCGAGCATGCGTGTGGCGCCGCCGACCAGCACCAGGCTGTCGAGGTCGCGGGGTTTCAGTCGGGCATCGCGCAGGGCCTGTTCGATCGGTGCGCGCAAGCGTGACAGCAGCGGCTCCCAGATTTTCAGCGCGGCCGCTTCGTCCAGCGACCATTCGCAGACATTGTCGGCGTGGCGCCAGCTCAAATGCTGGACGCCTTCACCGAGGTTGCACTTGAGTTGCTCCAGCGCATCGCCGAGGCTGGCGAGGCTGTGCGCGTCGATCATTGACGGCGTCAGTTGCCAGGTCTTGAGGCAGTCTTCGAGCAGCGCGGCGGTAAAGTCTTCGCCGCCGAGAAAGTTGTCGCCAGTCGACGCATGCACTTCGATCAGCGGCAACGCGTATTCCAGCACCGTGACGTCGAAGGTGCCGCCGCCCAGGTCGAAAATCAGCGTGCGCTCGAATTTCTGCTCATGCAGCCCGTAAGCCATGGCCGCTGCCGTGGGTTCATTGATCAACCGTGTGACCGCCAGCCCCGCCAACTCGGCGGCGAACAGGGTGCGCTTGCGTTGTTCGTCGCTGAAATAGGCCGGCACTGAAATCACCGCCTCAGTGACCGGATGGCCAAGAAACGCTTCGGCGTCCTGCTTCAGTGAGCCCAACACCAGCGCCGACAACTCTTCCGGGCTGAACGCGCGAGCGCCGAGCTCGACCCGTTTATCGCTGCCCATGAAACGCTTGAACGCCGCAGCGGTGCGATCCGGGTGGGTGGTCAGGCGGGCGCGGGCGGCTTTGCCGACCAGGATCGTGTCATCTTCATCGAGGCTGACCACCGAGGGGGTCAACACGTCGCCGAGGGCGTTGCGGATCAACTCGGCGCGACCGTCACGCCAGACGGCGATCAGGCTGTTAGTGGTGCCAAGGTCGATGCCCAGCAGGGCTGGGCGGGGGAGGGTTGCATCCTGCATGAAAGATCCCGAAACGGCGCAAAAAAAGCGACCCTACAGGTTGGCGCAAACGCTGGCAATTGCCGCTCTGTTGCAAGCTGCGCAGCGGCGAGTATCAGGGCAGCAGCTTTTTCAAACCCTCCAGTGGCAGTGGCCGGCTGTGCAGGTAGCCTTGGTACAAGTGGCAGCCTAAACCTTGCAGGAACGCCAATTGTTCGGGGGTTTCCACGCCTTCGGCGATCACCTCCAGTTCCAGGCTGCGGGCCATGGCGACGATGGCGCGGATGATTTCGGCGTCATTCGGGTCGGTGGTGGCGTCGCGGATAAACGACTGGTCGATTTTCAATGTGTCGACCGGCAGGCGCTTGAGGTAAGTCAGCGACGAATAACCGGTGCCGAAATCGTCCATGGCGAAGCTCACGCCGAGCTTTTTCAGGCGGCGCATTTTGCTGATGGTGTCCTCCAGGTTCTGGATGACGATGCCTTCGGTGATTTCCAGTTTCAGCAGCGAGCAGGGCAGGCCGTGGCTGCTCATGCTGTGTTCGATGCGTTCGACAAAATCGTTCTGGCGGAACTGTCGTGGGCTGATGTTCACGCACAGGCTGAAGTTGAGCGGGTCGACCAGTTTCAGCGCGATCAGCTGTTTGAACGCGTCGCAGGCTTCGTCGAGGATCCACGTGCCGACTTCGAGAATCAGCCCGCTGTCCTCCAGCACCTTGATGAATTCGGTGGGCGATTGCGCGCCGAGCTCCGGGTGATTCCAGCGCACCAGCGCTTCGGCGCCGATGATGCGGTTGTCGCGGGCATCGATCTGCGGCTGGAAGTGCACATTGAATTCGCCGCGTGACAGCGCCAGGCGCAGGTCGGTCTCCATGCGCAGCCGCTCGCTGGCCGCTTTCTGCATGGTGTTGTGGTACATCTGCGTGGTGTTGCGCCCGGAATCCTTGGCCCGGTACAGGGCGATGTCGGCGCGCTTGAGCAGGTCGGTCGGGGTCGAGCCGTGATCGGGAATCAGCGCCACGCCGATGCTCGGCGTCACTTGCAGGCGCTGGCCGTCGAGGAACATCGGTTCCGAGAGCAACTCACGCAGGGTGTCGGCGAGGTTGCGCACTTGCGCGCTGACTTCATTGCGCGAGCCTTCGAGGCCGCTGAGCAGGACGACAAACTCGTCGCCACCGAGGCGTGCGACGGTATCTTCCATGCGCACACTGGCTTCGAGCCGCGCGGTGATGATCTTCAGCACCGTGTCGCCCACCGGATGGCCGAGCGAATCGTTGATGTGCTTGAAGTGGTCGAGGTCGAGAAACAGCAAGGCGCCGCGCAGGTTATGCCGTTTGAGCAGGGCGATCTGTTGGCTCAGGCGATCCATCAGCAAGGCGCGATTCGGCAGGTTGGTCAGCGGGTCGTGGTACGCCAGATGACGAATCTGCGCTTCGGCGTTTTTCAGCAGGCTGACGTCCCGCGCGGTCAGCAGCAGGCACGCGGTTTCATTGAGGGTGATCGGCTCGACCGAGACTTCCACAGTCAGCATCTCCCCGCGCTTGTTGCGCCCGAGCATTTCCTGATGGTGCACGCGGCCCTTGATCTGCAACTCGGCCAGCAGCGCCGAGCGTTGCTTCTCTTCGGCCCAGATGCCGACCTGATACACGGTTTTGCCCACCACTTCGTCGGCGCGATAGCCGGTGAGGCGGCAGAAACCGTCGTTGACCTCCAGATAACGGCCGGTATCGCGCTCGGTGATGGTGATCGCGTCGGGGCTGGAGTGGAACGCCTTGGCGAATTTCTCTTCACTGGCCTTCAGCGCCGCTTCCGAGCGTTGTTGCTGGGTAATGTCGCGCAGGGTGGTGACGATGCACGGCTGGTCGCCGACGCTGATCTGCCGGCTGGAAATCACGCAGGTCAGCGACTGGCCGTCCTTGTGCTGGACGATGATCGCGACGTTGCTCAGGCCTTGTTCGCGGATCACGCGCTCGATGCGTTGCAGGCTTTTCGCCGAGGCGTCCCACAGGCCGATTTCTTCGGCGGTATGGCCGATCACGTCGGCGGCGCTCCAGCCGAAGGTCTGGCTGAAGCTGGAGTTGATCTCGATGAACTCGCCGCTGTCCTGGCGGGTCACGCAAATCGGGTCGGGACTGACCTGAAACAGCGTGGCGAATTTCTCCTCCGACGCGACCAGCCGTTGTTCACGTTCGACCTGATCGGTGATGTCCAGCAGGGTGCCGGCCATGCGCAGCGGCGCACCGTTGTCATCGCGATAGAGGCGGGCGCGGCTTTCCAGATAACGCGAGCTGCCATCCGGCAGTTGCACGCGATAGGTCAGTTGATAATTGCCCGCCGGACCTTCGCGCAGGCTGCGATAGGCATCGCGCATGCTGTCGCGTTCCTCGCCCGGCACGCCTTCGAAAAATTCGTCAAACGATTCATGAAAGGGTTTCGGCTCCAGCCCGTGCAGTTGCGCAGCCCGTGCCGAGCCGTAGAGCATGCCGCTGGGGATGTGCCAGTCCCACGTGCCGAGCTGCGCCGAATCCAGCGCCAGGTCGAGGCGTTCCTGGCTGTCCTTCAACGCGTGTTCGGCGGCTTTGCGTTCAGTGGTGTCGAGGAATGTGCTGAGCAGATACGGCTGGCCTTCGAGTTCGACCTTCTGCGCGCTGAGGATACCGTCGTGAATCTGCCCGTTGCTGGCGCGAAACTGCACCTCCATGCTGATCAGTTCGCCCTTGGTGTTGGTCTTCTTGACCAGTTCGGCGCGCTGCTCGGGGTGTACCCACAAGCCCAGTTCCAGCGTGGTGCGGCCAATGGCGCTCTGCACCGGCCAGCCGAACAGGCTTTCGAAATACTGATTGGCCTCGCTGATCAGGCCGTCTTCCTGACGCGTCAGCAAGACCATGTTCGGACACAGGTGAAACAGGGTGGCGAAACGTTTCTCCGAGCTGCTCAGCGCCTGTTCGCGTTGACGCTGGTGGGTGATTTCGCGAATCACCCCGATCATTCGGGGGCGGCCGTGTTTATCCGGCAGCAGGCTGCCGCTGATTTCCAGCCAGTGCAGGCTGCCGTCGGGCCAGCGGATGCGGTGGTGCATCGCTTGTTCCAGCGGTGCGCCGGCGATCACCGCATGGAAGGCGCGAACGGTCTTGGCGCGATCTTCCGGGGGCAGCAGATCGAGGTATTCAAGGTCCGCCGGCAGCGGTTGCCGTGGATCGAAGCCGAACAATGCCTGGGTGCCCCGTGACCAACTGATCTGCCCGCGCTCGATGTCCCAATACCACGCGCCGAGCCGCGCGCCGTTGAGCGCGGCGAGCAATTGCGGCGCGCTCTCCCAGCTCTGCTCGGAATGACGCGGGTCAATCGCCTGGATACGCGGCATCGGCGGAATGCGGTCAACAGATTTCGGCATTGTGGACAGGCCTTGAGCTGATGGTGGCGTTAGGCACAGGGACAGCGGCTCTATAGGAGTAGCACAAGTTGGCCTTATGTCCCTGGCAGATCGATTTGTGCATCCAGCAAGGCCATAAAGGCTCTTGCCGCATTCGATAGCGTCCGTTCGGTGTGCAAGATATAGCCTAGCTGGCGACTGAGCTGTATGCCCGGCAAAGCGATGCTTGCCACCTGTTCATCGAGCATGGTCCGTGGCAGAACGCTCCAGGCCAGACCGATCGAGACCATCATCTTGATGGTTTCCAGATAGTTGGTGCTCATGGCGATGTTCGGCGTCAGGCCCTGAGCCTCGAATAAACGCTGCACGATATGGTGTGTAAAAGTGTTGCCGCCGGGGAAAACCGCCGGATGACCGGCGATGTCGGCCAGATTGACCGCGCCGTTATTGATCAGCGAATGCTCCGGGGCGACCACGAAATCCAGCGGGTCGTCCCACACCGGCGTGGCTTTGACCAGCGCGTGAGGCTCCGGCGCGAGGGTGATGACCGCCAATTCTGCGCGGCCATGGAGAATTTCCTCGTAGGCCACTTCCGAATCGAGGAACTGAATATCCAGCGCGACTTGTGGGTAACGGCGGGTAAATTCCCGTAAAAGCGGCGGCAAACGGTGCAAACCGATGTGGTGACTGGTGGCCAGGGTCAGGCGCCCGCTGACTTCGCCGGTCAGATTGGTTAGCGCGCGGCGGGTGTCATCCAACACATTAAGAATCTGATAAGCCCGTGGCAACAGGGCGCGGCCGGCCTCGGTCAAGCCGACTTCACGGCCCAGCCGATCAAACAGGCGCACCTTCAATTGTTGCTCCAGCCCGGCGATGCGTTTGCTGATCGCCGGCTGCGTCAGGTGTAGGCGTTCGCCGGCGCCGGAGAAGCTGCCGGTCTCGGCAATCGCGATAAAAGCGTTGAGGTTGGCCAGATCCATGTTCGTATTCCAGTTGGTTATCCAAAGCATAAAAAATATGAATTTGAGTTATTTAATCTAACCCCATAGGATCGGCCTCACAAGCCAAAGGGTTATTGATAAGCCCAGGGCATAGAAACAAGCTGATGAGGAACCGTCTGATGGCCGGCAAAACGCTCTACGACAAGCTCTGGGATTCGCATTTGGTCAAGCAGCGCGACGATGGCTCTGCGCTGATCTACATCGATCGTCACATCATTCACGAAGTGACCTCGCCGCAAGCCTTTGAAGGCCTGCGTCTGGCCGGGCGCAAGCCTTGGCGCATCGATGCCAACATCGCGACCCCGGACCACAACGTACCGACCACGCCAGAGCGCAAGGGCGGCATCGAAGCCATTGCCGACCAGGTCTCGCGTTTGCAGGTTCAGACCCTCGACGACAACTGCGATGAATACGGCATTGTCGAGTTCAAGATGAACGACGTGCGCCAAGGCATCGTCCACGTGATCAGCCCGGAGCAGGGCGCGACCTTGCCGGGCATGACCGTGGTCTGCGGCGACTCGCACACCTCGACCCACGGCGCATTCGGCGCGTTGGCGCACGGTATCGGCACCTCCGAGGTCGAGCACGTGCTCGCCACGCAGTGCCTGGTCGCCAAGAAAATGAAAAACATGCTGGTGCGCGTTGAAGGGCAATTGCCGTTCGGCGTGACCGCCAAGGACATCGTCCTCGCGGTGATCGGCAAGATCGGCACCGCCGGCGGTAACGGCCACGCCATCGAATTCGCCGGCAGCGCGATCCGCGATTTGTCCGTTGAAGGCCGCATGACCATCTGCAACATGTCCATCGAAGCCGGCGCCCGCGTAGGTTTGGTCGCAGCGGATCAGAAGACTGTCGACTACGTGAAGGGCCGTCCATTTGCTCCGAAAGGCGCGGAATGGGACATGGCCGTCGAGTCCTGGAAAGACCTGGTGTCCGACGCCGACGCCAAGTTCGACACCGTGGTTGAGCTTGACGCTACGCAGATCAAGCCGCAAGTCAGCTGGGGCACTTCGCCTGAGATGGTTTTGGCGGTTGATCAGAACGTGCCGGATCCTGCGAAAGAGATGGATCTGGTCAAACGCGACTCGATCGTCCGCGCCTTGAAATACATGGGTTTGACCGCCAATCAGGCGATCACCGACATTCAGCTGGATCGCGTATTTATCGGTTCCTGCACCAACTCGCGCATTGAAGACTTGCGCGCTGCGGCGGTCATCGCCAAGGGTCGCAAGGTTGCTTCGACCATCAAGCAAGCGATCGTCGTGCCGGGCTCGGGTCTGGTCAAGGCGCAGGCTGAGGCCGAAGGTCTCGACAAGATTTTCCTCGAAGCCGGTTTCGAATGGCGTGAGCCGGGTTGCTCGATGTGCCTGGCGATGAACCCGGACCGTTTGGAGTCCGGCGAGCATTGCGCCTCGACTTCCAACCGTAACTTCGAAGGCCGTCAGGGCGCCGGTGGCCGTACCCACCTCGTCAGCCCGGCCATGGCGGCGGCGGCAGCGGTGAACGGTCGTTTCATCGACGTTCGCGAATTGATTTAAGGAGCGCAGCATGAAAGCTTTTACTCAGCACACTGGTCTTGTCGCGCCTTTGGATCGTGCCAACGTCGACACTGACCAAATCATTCCGAAACAATTTTTGAAGTCGATCAAGCGCACCGGTTTCGGTCCGAACCTGTTCGACGAGTGGCGTTACCTCGATGTCGGTCAGCCGTATCAGGACAACTCCAAGCGCCCGCTGAACAAGGACTTCGTCCTCAACGCCGAGCGTTATCAAGGCGCCAGCGTGTTGCTGGCCCGCGAGAACTTCGGTTGCGGCTCCAGCCGTGAACACGCGCCGTGGGCGCTGGAAGAATACGGTTTCCGCAGCATCATCGCGCCGAGCTACGCCGACATCTTCTTCAACAACAGCTTCAAGAACGGCTTGCTGCCGATCATCTTGAGCGACGCTGAAGTCGATGAGTTGTTCAAGCAGGTCGAGGCCGAGCCGGGTTATCAACTGCAAGTTGATCTGCAAGCGCAGACCGTGACGCGTCCGGATGGCAAGGTGTACAGCTTTGAGATCGATGCGTTCCGTAAGCATTGCTTGTTGAACGGTCTGGACGATATCGGTTTGACCTTGCAGGACGGTGATGCGATTGCGACGTTTGAGGCCAAGCACCGTGTGAGCCAGCCTTGGTTGTTCCGCGACGCATAAACAAGATTTGGAATTGATGTAGGCAGGGCCGGCCCCATCGCTGGCAAGCCAGCTCCCACAGTGATTTGCGGTGTTCACAAAACCTGTGGGAGCTGCGGTGCGACGATTCGACTTGCCAGCGATGAGGCCGGAACAGGCACCACAAGATCAAAAGGAAGTCCCCATGACCAGCACCGCCCAACACACTCAGGTCGTACAAAAGCAATTCGGTGAACAGGCCGCCGCCTACCTGAGCAGCGCCGTTCACGCGCAAGGCACCGAATTCGCCCTGCTACAAGCTGAGCTGGCGGGGCAGGGCGAGGCGCGGGTTTTGGACTTGGGTTGCGGCGCCGGTCACGTCAGTTTTCACGTGGCATCGCTGGTCAAGGAAGTGGTCGCTTACGACCTGTCGCAGCAAATGCTCGACGTGGTCGCCGCCGCTGCGATTGATCGCGGTATCGGCAACATTTCCACGGTCAACGGTGCCGCCGAGCGTCTGCCGTTTGCCGCTGGCGAGTTCGACTTCGTGTTCAGCCGTTATTCGGCGCATCACTGGAGCGATCTCGGTGTGGCCTTGCGCGAAGTGCGGCGGGTGCTGAAGCCTGGCGGTGTAGCGGCGTTCGTGGATGTGTTGTCACCGGGCAGTCCGTTGTTCGACACTTACCTGCAAAGCGTCGAAGTGCTGCGCGACACCAGCCATGTGCGCGATTATTCAGGTGCCGAATGGCTGCGTCAGGTCAGCGAAGCCGGTTTGCATGTGCGCAGCACCACGCGTCAGCGCCTGCGTCTGGAGTACGCCAGTTGGGTGGAGCGCATGCGCACCCCTGAAGTGATGCGCGCCGCGATCCGCCAGTTGCAGCAGTCGATGGGCAACGAGGTGCGTGAATATTTTGAGATTGATGCCGACGGCTCGTTCAGTACAGATGTAATCGTATTGATGGCTGAGCGCTAAGAATTTTTCCGGGCGCGCCTCAGATGGCGCACCGACTGAAGACACGAGGAAAGCATGAGCAAGCAGATTCTGATTCTCCCAGGTGACGGTATTGGTCCGGAAATCATGGCCGAAGCGGTCAAGGTGCTGGAACTGGCCAATGACAAATACAGCCTGGGCTTTGAGCTGAGCCATGACCTGATCGGTGGCGCCGCCATCGACAAGCACGGCGTGCCGCTGGCCGACGAAACCCTCGAGCGTGCCCGTGCTGCCGATGCCGTGCTGCTGGGCGCCGTCGGTGGCCCGAAATGGGACACCATCGAGCGTGATATCCGCCCTGAGCGCGGTCTGCTGAAAATCCGTGCGCAACTGGGCCTGTTCGGCAACCTGCGTCCGGCGATTCTCTACCCGCAACTGGCCGAGGCTTCGAGCCTGAAGCCGGAAATCGTTGCCGGCCTGGACATCCTGATCGTTCGCGAGCTGACCGGTGGCATCTACTTCGGCGCGCCACGCGGCACCCGTACCCTGGAAAACGGCGAGCGTCAGTCCTACGACACCCTGCCGTACAGCGAAAGCGAAATCCGCCGCATCGCCCGCGTCGGTTTCGACATGGCCATGGTGCGTGGTAAGAAACTCTGCTCGGTGGACAAGGCCAACGTGCTGGCGTCCAGCCAACTGTGGCGTGAAATCGTCGAAGAGGTGGCCAAGGATTATCCAGAAGTCGAACTGAGCCACATGTATGTCGACAACGCTGCCATGCAACTGGTGCGCGCGCCGAAGCAGTTCGACGTGATCGTCACCGACAACATGTTCGGCGACATCTTGTCCGACCAGGCGTCGATGCTTACCGGTTCCATCGGCATGCTGCCGTCGGCCTCGCTGGACACCAACAACAAGGGCATGTACGAGCCTTGCCACGGTTCCGCTCCGGACATCGCCGGTAAAGGCATCGCCAACCCGTTGGCGACCATTCTGTCGGTCTCGATGATGCTGCGTTACAGCTTCAATCTGCAGGATGCGGCTGATGCCATCGAAAAAGCCGTCAGCGTCGTGCTCGACCAAGGTCTGCGCACGGGCGACATCTATTCGGCAGGTTGCAGCAAAGTCGGTACGCAGGAAATGGGCGACGCAGTAGTCGCCGCGCTGCGGAATCTGTAATCTCTCGGGCCCGCTGCGAAATTCAATACAAAGCAGCGGCCCACTTTTCAAGAAGGTGTAGTTGCGATGAAACGTGTAGGTCTGATCGGTTGGCGCGGGATGGTCGGTTCCGTGCTCATGCAGCGGATGCTGGAAGAGCAGGATTTCGATCTAATCGAGCCGGTGTTTTTCACCACTTCCAACGTCGGTGGCCAAGGCCCGTCCGTGGGCAAGGACATTGCTCCGCTCAAGGACGCTTACAGCATTGATGAGCTGAAGACCCTCGACGTGATTCTGACCTGCCAGGGTGGCGACTACACCAGCGAAGTGTTCCCGAAACTGCGCGAAGCCGGTTGGCAGGGTTACTGGATCGACGCAGCCTCAAGCCTGCGCATGAACGATGACGCGGTCATCATTCTTGATCCGGTCAACCGCAAGGTTATCGATCAGCAGCTCGATGCGGGCACCAAGAACTACATCGGCGGCAACTGCACCGTCAGCCTTATGCTGATGGGCCTGGGCGGTCTGTTCGAAGCCGGTCTGGTCGAGTGGATGAGCGCCATGACCTATCAGGCGGCCTCCGGTGCCGGCGCGCAGAACATGCGTGAACTGATCAAGCAAATGGGTGCGACCCACGCCGCTGTCGCCGATCAACTGGCCGATCCGGCCAGTGCGATCCTCGACATCGACCGTCGTGTGGCTGATGCCATGCGCAGCGACGCGTACCCGACCGAAAACTTCGGCGTACCGCTGGCTGGCAGCCTGATCCCGTGGATCGACAAGGAACTGCCGAACGGCCAAAGCCGCGAAGAGTGGAAAGCTCAGGCCGAGACCAACAAGATCCTCGGTCGCTTCAAGAGCCCAATCCCGGTTGACGGCATCTGCGTGCGCATCGGCGCCATGCGTTGCCACAGCCAGGCGCTGACCATCAAGCTGAACAAAGACGTACCGATCGCCGATATCGAAGGGCTGATCAGCCAGCACAACCCTTGGGTCAAACTGGTGCCGAACCAGCGCGAAATCAGCATGCAGGAGCTGAGCCCGACCAAGGTTACTGGCACCCTGAATGTGCCGGTCGGCCGTCTGCGCAAGCTGAACATGGGCTCGCAGTTCCTCGGCGCGTTCACCGTGGGCGACCAACTGCTGTGGGGCGCGGCCGAACCGCTGCGTCGTATGCTGCGGATCTTGCTTGAGCGTTGATCGTTTGCAGTAATGAAAGAGCCCGTGCCTTGTGAGAGGTGCGGGTTTTTTTATGCCTGGGGTTTCTCGGGTGTTTGTACCGGCCTCATCGCTGGCAAGCCAGCTCCCACAGTGTTCAGTGTTGTACACAAGATTCATGCACAACACCGAAACCTGTGGGAGCTGGCTTGCCAGCGATGAGGCCGGTTGAGGCGCGGCAAATCCCCGGCAGAAATTGCCTGTGCGCCAGTCACCCGGTAAAGTGCCGCTCCCCCCGTTTCGCCAGAGGCTCGCACCATGACCCAGACCCTAGATATTGCCGTGATCGGCGCCACCGGTACTGTCGGCGAAACCCTCGTACAGATTCTCGAAGAACGCGACTTCCCGGTCGGCACCCTGCACCTGTTGGCGAGCAGCGAATCCGCTGGCAGCTCGCTGCTGTTCCGCAACAAGAACGTGCGCGTTCGCGAAGTCGACGAGTTCGATTTCAGCAAGGTCAAACTGGTGTTTTTCGCCGCCGGCCCGGCCATCACCCTGAGCTACGCCGCGCGCGCGCATGCCGCCGGTTGCTCGCTGATCGACCTGTCCGGCGCGCTGCCGGCCGATCAGGCGCCACAAATCGTCCCTGAGGCCAACGCCAGCAAGGTCGACGGCTTGAAGGCGCCGTTCCAGGTCAGCAGCCCAAGCCCGTCGGCCACTTCGCTGGCCGTGGTGCTGGCGCCGCTGCTCGAGCTGATCGACCTGCAATCGGTGCATGTCACTGCCAATCTGGCCGTTTCTGCTCAGGGTCGCGAGGCTGTGACCGAGCTGGCGCGGCAGACCGCCGAGCTGTTGAACATGCGTCCGCTGGAGCCGACCTTCTTCGATCGACAGATGGCTTTTAACGTGCTGGCCCAGGTCGGCACGCCTGACGCGCAGGGCCACACGCTGCTGGAAAAACGCCTGGTGCGCGAGCTGCGTCAGGTGCTGGCGCTGCCTTTATTAAAGATTTCCGCAACTTGCGTTCAAGCCCCGGTGTTTTTTGGCGATAGCTTTAGCGTGACCTTGCAGTCAACGCAGCCTGTCGACCTGGTAAAGGTCAACGCGGCGCTTGAAGACGCAGCCGGTATCGAACTGGTCGAGGCGGGTGATTATCCGACTGCGGTCGGTGACGCGGTGGGGCAGGACGTTGTCTATGTTGGGCGCGTGCGCAGCGGTGTCGACGACCTGGCGGAACTTAATCTGTGGCTGACGTCAGATAACGTACGCAAAGGCGCGGCCCTAAACGCTGTGCAGGTCGCTGAATTGTTGATAAAAGACCTGCTGTAAAAGATACTTGGCAACAATTTGTCGACTGATTCTAGGTGAGCGCTATGCTTGCCCAGATCGCTTGATAACGTGTCACCCTCCGGGACATTCCGGGGCATCAAAGAAATGATCGCGCGCGACATCTGTCGTCGTCGCGCGCAATGCCTTACGGCAGCGGTGTTCAATATCTTCTCGCTGGCCGAGGAACGTTCAAACAAAGGATGAGGCTATGGTTCAAGTTCGCAAACTGGTGTTAGCAATAGCGGCCGCCTCGGCGCTGTCCTCCGGTATGGCGCATGCCCTCGGGCTCGGGGAGCTGACCCTGAAGTCGACCCTGAACCAGCCGCTGGTGGCTGAAATCGAGCTGCTCGACGTCAAGGATCTCACCGCTGCCGAAGTGGTGCCGAGCCTGGCTTCACCCGAAGATTTTGCCAAGGCCGGCGTTGATCGCCAGGCCTTCCTCAACGACCTGACCTTCACCCCGGTGCTCAACGCCAGCGGCAAAAGCGTGCTGCGCGTCACTTCGAGCAAGCCGCTGTCGGAGCCGATGGTGAAATTCCTCGTGCAGGTAATGTGGCCGAACGGTCGTCTGCTGCGCGACTACAGCGTGCTGCTCGATCCGTCGAAGTTCTCGCCGCAGACCGCTGACGCTGCCGCACAACCGGCGCCGTCGCAGACCATTGCTGCGCCAACCACTGGCGCCACGCACCCGACGCAATACACCACCACGCCACGCGATACCCTGTGGGAAATCGCCGCGAAGGCGCGTACTGGCGGTTCGGTGCAGCAGACCATGCTGGCGATTCAGGCGCTGAACCCGGATGCGTTCATCGGTGGCAACATCAACCGGCTGAAAACCGGTCAGGTACTGCGTCTGCCTGATTCGGTGCAAAGCACCGCGCTGCCGCAGTCCAAAGCAATTGCTGAAGTCGCCGCGCAGAACGAAGCCTGGCGCACGGGTCGTCGTTATGTGGCCAAGCCAGGCACTGGTCAGCAGCAACTTGATGCGACCAACCGTGGTCGTGCAAACACCGGCGCTGCCCAGAACGCTCAGGACAATCTGAGCCTGGTCTCTGCCGAAAGCGCTAAAGGTCGCGGCAAAGGCCCGGCCGGTGATGCCAAGGCGCTGAGCAACAAATTGGCGGTCACTCAGGAAAACCTCGACACGACCCGTCGTGACAACGAGGAACTGAAAAGCCGCATGTCCGATCTGCAAAGTCAGCTGGATAAGCTGCAAAAACTGATCGAGCTGAAGAACAATCAACTGGCGAAACTGCAGGCAGAAGGGTCGGGTACAGCGCCGGCCGCCAACCCTGCCGCTCCGGCAGTGCCTGCGATCACCGCTGAACTGGCCGCCACACCGCCGGCCACTCCGGCGGACGCGGCGCCGACACCGGAATCGGCGATTGCGCCACCGGCCGAAACGCCCGCTGAAACACCGGTTACGCCAGTGGTCGAGCCGAAACCGGCAGTCGATGACGAGAAAACCTTCAATGAGCTGCTGACCAACCCGATCCTGCTGGGCCTGGTCGGTGGCGGCGCTGTTGTGCTGCTGCTCTTGCTGTTGCTGCTGGCACGTCGCCGCAAAGCCCAGCAGGAGGCCGAAAAGCACCTGCGCATGGCTCGCGCCCTGTCTGAAGAGCAAGAGTTCTCTGCCGAACAGGATTTGCCGGAAAGCAGCTTCGAAGGTCTGGAAACTCCGGCGGCGAGCGTCAAGCTCAACACCCCGGCGCCAGCCCCTGCTGCTGCGGTAGTCGCGCCGATCGTGATGGCTGAGCCGATTGCCGCGCCGCTGGTGGCGCCGGCCGCCGAGCGCTCCGACGACGTACTCGACAAGGCGCAATCGCACATCAATGCCGGTCGCCTGAACCAGGCGGCCGCGCTGCTGGAGGAGGGCGTCAGCCTGGAGCCGCAGCGCAGTGATCTGCGTCTGAAGCTGATGGAAGTCTACGGTCAGCAGGGCGACCGCGATGCGTTCGTCGGCCAAGAGCGTCAACTCGTGGCCAATGGCGATAACTTCGCCAAGGTCGAAGAGCTGAAGAGCCGCTTCCCGGCGATGGCTGTTGCCGTTGCTGCTGCCGGTGGCCTGGCCGCTGCCGCCGTGGCTGCCGAGCTGGACGCGCAATACGTCAAGGATCTGCTGCTGGATGAGCCTGAAGCACCTGTGCCGGCGCCGGTTGAAGATGACCTGGACAGCGCGTTTGACCTGAGCCTGGACGATCTCGACAACATCACGCCGGTAGAGCCTGCGCCAGTCGTCGAGCCAGAAGCGCCGGTTGAACTGGATGCCCCGGTCGAGCTGGACGAATTCCCGGCGGACGACGATCTGAGCTTTGAATCGGTGCTGCAACAGCAGACCGAAATCAAAGAGAATCTGGACGACCTGTCGGACTTCGACCTGGATCTGGACCTCGGCGCCGAACCTGCTCCGGCCCCTGCCGTGGACCTGGCGGACGATGACTTCCTGCTGGATCTGGACGAGGGCGTGAAAGACCTGTCGCCGGTCGAACCGCCGGTCGTGGCTGACGTGCCGCAGGATGATCTCGAGTTGCCGGCCGATTTCGACCTGTCGCTGGCCGATGAAATGGACAGCAACCCAGCCGCCGAACCGGATGCCTTCTCGGCTGAGCTGGACGACGTCAACGCCGAACTGGATCGCCTGTCGCAAAGCATCGCCGAACCGACCTTTACCGAAGCCGATGCGGCGGTGGGTGGTGATCTGGGCGAAGATGATTTCGACTTCCTTGCCGGCACCGACGAAGCGGCGACCAAGCTCGATCTGGCCCAGGCCTATATCGACATGGGCGATAACGACGGGGCACGCGATATCCTCAACGAAGTGTTGACCGAGGGTGACGAGAAGCAGCGTGGCGAGGCCAAGGACATGCTGTCGAGCCTGTAGTAAGTCCAGCGGTAAACAAAAACGGCAGCCCATTGAGGCTGCCGTTTTTGTTTGGTTTTCAAGGTCAAAAGATCGCAGCCTTCGGCAGCTCCTACATGAGATCGCATTCCCTTGTAGGAGCTGCCGAAGGCT